>JAYGDH010000286.1:0-4675 GCA_046583055.1 Pirellulaceae bacterium
TGGATTTACAACCGAGCCCTCGACGGCAGCGCAGCCTACCTCGCGGAAACATTTCCCGCCGACCAATGGACGGAAATGAAATCCGTAGCTAGTGGCAACACCTGGACCACCACGATCGAGCTGGCCCCCAACAAGGCACGCATCGACTTCTTCAGCAGCCATCGCAAGACCATCCGCTACCGAGGACGCCCCTTTCCCACGTATATCTCGTGTCCGTACACTCGCGTTGGGCTACCCAACCGCTAGATCTCGACAAGATCTGCCGTTTATGGGAAAAATAGTCGCAATCTGCCCCACCCCACTGTGGCGTGCATTCACCACTCTTGCCCCAGCAAAGTTCAGCCCATGAAATTACGATATCCATTGCTCGGTTCCCTGGCCTGCATCACTTACCTGTTGATGAGCTTCACGATGCCCTTTACGGCGTCAATGTCCCAGGCGGCCGATGGCCTGGTGGCTGGCTGGGATACCAGCAACGGACAGGCCCTGCTGGGCGAACTGAAGTGCGCCGCCTGTCATGCACCGGAGGCTGCCTCGGCACTCCTTTCCAACAAGGAAGCCCCCAACCTCACGAAGGTCGGCAGCCGGGTAACCCCGCAGTACCTGCAAGCCTACCTGGCCAGTCCTCATACGGTGAAAGCCGGTACCCCGATGCCCGACATGATTCACGCCCTGCCCAAGGCGCAGCAGGCCAGTGCCGTCGACGCTCTGACGCACTACATGGTCTCGCTCGGTGGACCACTTGATCAACGCGAATCGGGCGCCTCGATGGGCGAGATCGTGCGCGGCCGTGAACTGTACCACACGATTGGTTGCGTGGCCTGCCACCAACCGTTCGATGGCCCACCCAAGCACAAGATTGATCCGGCGGCTGCAGCCCGTCGAGAAAGCGAACTAGCAGCGGGGACTATCCAGAAGACCGACGCGAAACATCCGCACGTGCCACTGCCACCACTGGCCATGAAAACCACCGTCGATGCGTTGGCCGAGTTCCTGCATAACCCCTTGACCACGCGACCTTCCGGTCGCATGCCCTCGCTTTCACTGAAACCAGGGGAGAGCAGGGGACTGGCCGCCTACCTGCTGCGTGACCAGTACACCGAGGACCAGACAGCACCTGCCAGCGGTATTGGTTTTGTCTTCTACGAGGGAAGTTTCCCCAAGGTAGCGGACATGCTGAAGGCCACTCCCAAGTTCGAGACCCTGATGCTGGACCTGGACCTGCGCAAGGCACTGGCCAAGGTGCCCACGGCCAACAAGAAACCGCCAGGCTCTAACTTCAGTGTCCGCTTTCATGGCTTGATCGTGATCCCGGCCGATGGGGAATACAAGTTTTTCAATCGAGCCGACGATGGTTGCACCCTATCCATCGATGGAAAAGTGGTCGTAAACAACGATGGCATTCACGCACCCCAGAACCGCGAGGGGAAAGTCACCCTTAAGAAAGGACGCCACTCCCTGGAGGTTCTCTTCAGCCAGCAAGGCGGCGGGTATGAAATGGCCGTCACGTGGCAGCCGCCCGGCGCCCCGAAGCTGCAACCCATTCCCGCCGGCGTGCTACTCAATGAAGCGGCAGCCATGATCCCCAAGGGTATCGTTGACTTCAAGCCGGACCCGGCCAAGATTGACCTGGGGCGGCAATTGTTCGCCACGCTCCAGTGTGCCAGTTGTCACCAGACGGGTGACAAGTTCGCTCCACCAACCAAGACACCTCCGGCACTGCTGCAAGCGAACGCCGATAGCCAGGGTAGTTGTCTGTCGGAAAACGTAGCCAGCGGACGGCCGCGTTATGATCTTAGTAACAAGCAACGTGGCGCCCTCCGTGAGGCACTGACTGCGCTCCAGCAAAACAAGCTTCCCAACACGCCTGCCGACCAGGTCCATTTGACCATGACCACCATGAACTGCTATGCCTGCCACCAGCGCGGCAATGTGGGTGGTCCAAGCATGGCCAAGTCCAATTACTTTGTCTACGACAAGATTGTCGACCTGGGAGACGAGGGACGGCTGGCACCCCCGCTGCACGAGGTCGGGGCCAAGCTGACCCGCAAAGGTTTTGACGACATGCTGGTTCGCGACCAAAAATATCGCACTTACATGGCAACCCGGATGCCCAAGTTCGGCCCCAACAATATCCAGGCCCTGGTCACCATGCTGGAGAAGGCCGATGCGGGCAAGGTTCCCACCCACAAGCCGGCTTTCTCACCGCGAATGGTGGACGAGGGACGATTCCTGCTCGGCAAGACGGCTCTTTCCTGCATCAACTGTCATACCTGGGGCCCACATCGGCTCCCCGGTGCCGAGGGAATGGACCTGCAGGTCTCCACATCACGGCTACAGGCTGGCTGGTTCCAGTCCTGGCTGAAACATCCGCAAAAAATGCGCCCTGGCACACGCATGCCAACGGCCTGGCCCCAGGGCAAGACCTTTTTCAAGGACGTGGCCGGTGGTGACGTCGATCGCCAGGTTGATGCCATCTGGGCTTTCCTGTCGGTCGGCAACAAGGGTGGTTTCCCCAAGGGACTGGCTCCCAACGGCGGCAACGTACTGGAGCCGAGCGACGAGACGATCGTCTTCCGCACCTTCCTGAACCAGGTCAGTGCCCATGCCATCATGGTCGGTTTTCGACAACGGACCCACATGGCGTTTGACGCCAACCGGATTCGTTCGTCGCTGGCCTGGACCGGACAGTTTGTGGAAACCCGACATGCCTGGGACGGTCGCGCCGGGCAGTATGCCCAGATCCCCAGTAACGATGTCGTCAAGCTTCCCGAGCGACGTGCCTTCAGCGAACTGGCCAGTCAAACAACCCCCTGGCCCAAGGACAAGCCCAAGGAACGGATCGGCTCTAAACGAACTCCCGACGGCTGGCGATTCCGTGGTTACCGACTGGACAAGGAGCGTAATCCAACATTTGTCTATGACATTCAAGCGATCAAGGTAGAGGAAACGCCCTCCACCGCCTTCCAGCAGAATACGGCGATCCTCAAGCGGGCGTTCTCACTGCAAACGGAAGACCCGGTCAGCAGTTTTTACTTCCTGGCAGCGGACGGCAAGAAGATCGTCGAGCAGGATGGCGTCTACGTGGTCGACGACCGGGTACGATTCAAGTTTACCGGATCACTCTCCGGAAAACCTTTCATTCGCGAGAGCGAGGGCCAGCAGCAATTACTGCTGCCCATCGACTTCATGAAAAAGAACAAGCAACACGTGGCTAATTTTGGCGTGGAAATGGAGTGGTAGGTATTCCTGCCCCGGTTTCCCCTGGCAACAAGCTTCCTGGAGATTTTTTGATGCGTGCAACCAAGTTACTGGCAGCTGCGATCCTGTTTTCGTCCATGACGTTGACCGTGGCGACAGCCCAACAACCGAAGCCACCGACCGAAAATGACTACTACCGCATGGTCACCTTTCCCTTGCCCGAGGGTCTGGTCCTGGAACTGAGTGGCCTGGGTTGGCTCGACAAGGAGCAAACGCGTCTGATCGCCTGCACGCGTCGCGGGGAACTTTGGTTAATCGAAAACCCCTACTCCGATCAACCGGCACTGGCAGGCCAAAAGGTGAACGTGACCGATGGGGAAGGCAAGGTGACCCAGGTTCCCGCCACGGACAAGGAAATCGTGAACTACAAGCGGATGCTGTTCGGGATGCACGAACCGCTCGGCATGCTCGTGAACCCGGGACACGGTTTTCCACCCGGGATCTACTTGGCGCAGCGAACCGAGCTGACACGACTGGAGGATACCGACGGGGATGACCGAATCGACATCGTGGAAACGTTCTGCAACAGCTGGGAGATCAACGGCAATTACCACGAGTACTCCTTTGGACCGAAGCTGGGCAAGGACGGGCATCTCTGGATCAACCTTAACCGACCCTTTGGCGGTGGACAGGAAGCACAAGGCTATTGGCGCGGCTGGTCTATCAAGGTCAACAACAAGGGGAAGATGATCCCGGTCTGTCCGGGACTCCGTTCCCCGGCGGGCCTGGGCACGAGTCTCGATGGCGAGATGTTTTTCACGGACAACCAGGGGGACCATGTCGCCTCTGGAAAGATGGCCCATCTCAAGCCGGGCGTGTTTCATGGCCAGCCCACAGGACTCGAATCACTCGACCACCCGCTGGCCAATTTCAAGCGACCCTTTGACGGCTATCCCAAGCTGGGGATGAAATGGGGCGAGGCAGTGAAGGTGAATCCCAAGTTGATTGCGCCGGCAATCTGGTTCCCCTATCCGCAGATGGGAAAATCGCAGACAGACATCCTGCACGATAACACCGGGGGTAAGTTCGGCCCCTTTGCCGGGCAGACGTTTGTCGGTGACCTCTCCAACGCCCTGGTGATGCGAGTCTTCATGGAAAAGGTGGAGGGTGAATACCAGGGGGCTTGTTTTCACTTTCGTCGTGATTTCACCCCACCTATCTTGCGGATGGCATGGGGCAAGGGAGGGACCATGTTTGCCGGCGGCAGCAGTCGCGGCTGGGGCGGCGGCAGAACTCCCTACGGGCTTTCCAGGATTACCTGGACCGGCCTGGTGCCATTTGAAATCCACGAAATGCGAGCTCGCCCCAACGGTTTTGAGCTAACTTTTACGAAGCCAGTCGATCCGGCCACCGCGGGTGACATCAAATCCTATGCGATGAACACCTATACGCACTTGTACTACAGCAATTACGG
>JAYGDH010000434.1:0-2940 GCA_046583055.1 Pirellulaceae bacterium
GACCAGGCCCGGTTCCCGTCCGGGCCGGTTATCCCACCAGAGCCCATGCGGCGTCTCGAATTGACCCTTCTTCGAGCCCAGTCCACCGAAATAGCTAATCGCCCTGGCATCCTTGTCATAGCGGATGACATAGTGGGAGCCGTAACCATCACCAACCCAAAAGCCACCGTCGGGTGCGAACGCAATATTGGTGGGACTGAACTTGACCCCCTTTCCATATTTCCCGGGTGTTCTTGCCACGAAAGGCCTGGCTCCCTGGTAGACGTCGACCTTGGGTGCCGTTTGCTGCCAGACGGTCTCTCCCTTGAGTGTTTTCTTGGCGATGTAGCCCTTGTTGTCACAGAGGTAGAGAAACTCCTCGCCATCGTCCCGGCGGATATCGATGCCGTGTCCGCCGCCGTGATATTCTTTTCCAAACGAACGAACGAATTTCCCCTTGGCATCGAAGACTACGATCGAGTCCATGACCTGGGCCGTCTTGGTCCGGTGTTTCACGTAGATCAGTCCCTCGGCGTCGACGGCGACACCATGCGTGTCCTGCCACTTGATGTGATCCGGTACTTGCATGTAATCGTGGTGGACCTCGTAACGGTGGCCTTCGGGTCCGAGGACCCTGGGCTTGGCACTGGTCTTGTCGGTGGCACCCAGGATGGCCGGTGCCATTCCGGAAGCAAGCATGGTCGTGGCCGCAGTGGACTTTAGGAAGACACGTCGCGTCGAGCGTGAGTTGGTCATGGATTTATTTCCAGCAAGTGCATTGAGGATATTTCGGTACTGACTCAGGAATCGTAGCACGGTTGACCGTAAATGGAACCGTATTTAGTGGGATTCCCGGTTGCTTGTTCGTTGGCTTCCAGAGGACCTGGCTAGTCATTTCCGTAAATCTCGACAGCGAGTTCCAGTTGGACTCGCTCGTCGAGCGGAAAGATGGGCCGTGGCGCCCTGGTGTGTCCCAGGCTCTGCAGGTTGGCGCTGGTGGCTCCGGGAGCATCCACGTTGAGCAGCAAGCCACACCAGTCGGCGAACATGTGGGGCTCGCAGTGTGGTGATTTCACCACCACCGTATCAAATCGTTTTGAATCGAGACCATGGGCGTGGAACAGTGATCGATCAAACAGGCTCACGGGCCGGCTCGTGACCATCCAGGTCACATGGTCAGCCTCGATGACTGCCGAACATCCCGCTCGCCAGTGATGGCCAAACGTCTCGCTGCGAAAGTTTCCATCCGAAAGCATGCGGACAGTACCCTCGACAGGCAGTGGCGTGAATCGTCCAGGGTCCTGGTTGCCGCCAAGCGTGATTTGAACGGACCCACCGATGCCGGCCACCTGGGCAGCCCGGACGGCAGCTGCGTCGACGATGGGCGCCAGGATCGTACCGGTATAGCCTGCTGACAGTAAGGCAGCGGCGATGGCATTACTATCTCCCGAGGCACCTGAACTGGTCGCATCCGCGGCATCGGTCATGATCACCGTCCCGCTTGCCTCGCCGGCCTGCCGGACTGCCTCGGCCAGGGGTACCAGGGGTACCTGCATCTTCTCGTGATGTTGCCAGAATAACTCGGCCAGTTGCCGAGCCAACTCGCTGGCCTTTTGGGCATCCCCATCGGTTACGACCAGGCTATTGGTTCTCAGTTCAGGAACATCCGTAAAGGGATTACCGATCATCATGCCTGCAGCCAGTCCCAGTTCGGAGGATTCAATCTGCTGGCAGAGGTCAATACACTTGCCAAAGAGACCGGATGCAGTGATCAGTTCATCGCCCCGGACAAGGGCCGGGATCTTGACCCGGGCTGTGACTGGGTTTACTTCGCCACGGAGAATTCGCAGCAACAGGAGGGCGGCACGCTCACCGGTTGAACCCATGTCGATATGTGGGTAGGTGTGGTAGAGCACGATGGCATCGCTGCTGGCGATCATGCGATCGGTCAAGATGCCATGCAGGTCGAGCGAGACTACCAGGGGTACGTCTGGCCCGAGGATCTGGCGAGCTTCCTGCAGCAGGTAGCCTTCCGGGTCTGATTCCATTTCTGCGGACATGGCTCCGTGCAGGCAAAAGTAAGCTGCGTCGACCTGCGAGTTGTCCCGGATGGACTGAAGTAGTTCGCTCGAGAGTTCCTGCCAATCGGAATCGCGCAGCGTACCACCGGAGGTAATAGCTCCGACTCCCATCGCGGGGACCAGTTCAATTCCTTCCTCGGATTCGAAGACCGAGAGTGCACCACCAATTTCATCGTTGATGGATCGATGATGATCCAGCCAGGGTTGGCCCCGGTCGATCGTGAAATCCTCGATCGTGCTGGGGACAGGATTGAACGAGGAGACTTCCTGCTGACAGGAAAAAATCAGGATACGTGCCATCAGTCGCTCCCGGTGCCAAGATCATGATGGTTCCAGGAACCGTCGAAGCAAAGCTCGTGCAGGTGACCATCCTGACCCTGGTAGACATAGTACCTCGATCCGGTCAACTTCGAGATCATCCCTGCCGGTTCAGAGGTTGCTGGAGGCGCCCAGGCGAGTTCAGTCATATTGATGACTTTCCAGGAACCCTGCTGGAAGGTCGCTTCCAGGAGATGTCCCTCGGCGTTGCAGTAAACCAGGTACTGCTGTTTTCGCTCGGCATCATGGACCAGGGAGGGATTTCCGACGACCGAGGGCAGAAGCTCGCCGATGGTCTGTATTTCGTGGTAACGTTTCCCGCTGCGCCAGACCTGGACGAGCCGGTTACGTCCGCTGTCGTATTTGCGATAACCAGGCTCTCGCCTCGCATGCCAGCGAAAGACAAAAGGTTCATGAATGGGCCACTCTTCAGCTACCTGGTAAATAAGGCGTCTTCTGCCGCCCACGTTAACTCCGAGCGGCTGCCCCTTTGCTGGCAATCGATGGTAGATCCGGTGCGACCAGTTGCGTTGACCATTGGCAGCCGCTTCCTTGGAAAGAG
>JAYGDH010000473.1:0-11684 GCA_046583055.1 Pirellulaceae bacterium
GGTCTATCCCGGGCAGGTCGTCCTGGAGGCGACGAACATTTCAGAGGGGCGTGGAACGGATCAACCCTTTCGCCAGTTCGGTGCTCCCTACATCGAGGCAGCCAGGTTGCTGCAGCAGTTATCGAACCTGGATCTGCCGGGCATTTCCTGGGTACCCACGATGTTCCAGCCGACGTTTGACAAGTGGACAGGCCAGGTATGTCACGGGCTGGCCTTGCAGGTGACGGATGCTGTCGCATTTCGTCCCTACCGGACCACGCTGGCGTTGATTGCGGAGGTTGCACGCCTGTGGCCGGATGATTTCGAATGGACCTTGCCACCGTATGAATACGAGATGGAAAAGATGCCCGTGGATATCGTGACAGGCAGTGATGCCGTGCGCAAGGCGCTCGCGGCAGGGTGCCTGCTGGATGACCTGGATACGTTGGCTGCCGGGGACCAGGCCTCCTGGTGGGAACAAACTGCCTCGATACGGATCTACGATTGACCAGATCTTTTGTCCCAGTTGCAGTTGATCGATGTCGCAGACCCTGGCGGACCAGCGGCATGACAGGTGCGAGGTTATTTCGCTTTGAACTTCTTGGCAAGGTTGGTCAACAGTGCCTTCATCCCCCCGGATACCTTGACGTTGTCCAGTTGTTTCTTGTCTTTTAGAAGCGAGTCAAGTTCATCGTCATCAAGCCACATGCCATGGCATGACGGGCAAAGATCGACCCGCACGGGTTTCATGTAAGAGACGATAGTGCGTGCGAAGCCCAATGTCATCACACCGCGGACAGCGAAGGTAACCATCCAGTTCCTCATGGGTTACGTCGGGATTTCCGAATTGCTGTTAGAGGTCTTCCTCGAGCCCCTGGGTAGCCGTGTTTCTTAACTGTTCCAACTCGCCATGGTCGAGCCAGATACCATCACATCCATGACATTTGTCCAGGGAGACGGAATGGGTGTTGATCGCAGCCGTGAGACCACCGCACTTGGGGCATTTCATGATATTGCCTTTAATATTGCCTCTCAAACCCTGGTATGGAGTTGAGAGCCTATTCCAGTTGCTGCCACGCCCAGCGATACAGGTTCCGGCTGTCCGTGTAACGAGCGTCTGAACTGGCTGCGCCCAGGACTACCATGAGCAGCTGCCGGTTGCCTCGTTGGGAACAGGAAACCAGGCAGGCGCCGGCAGCCGTGGTCGTGCCGGTCTTGACGCCCAGGTACCCTTCTATGGCCAACAGCCGATTCGTATTTTTCCAGATCACATTGCGTTGTGCACCAGCCTGGTCCGTCAGCGTGTAACCATGTTGTCGTGTTGCCACGTACTTGCGAAACACAGGCAGCTGCATCGCCTGGTGAGCCAGTCGGATCAGATCGCTGGCCGTTGTCTGGTGACCCTCTGCGGTCAGCCCGTGTGGATTGGCAAAACGTGTCTTGGCCATGCCCAGTTGCTGGGCACGCTGATTCATGCAGGTAATAAACTGATCGTACGAAGAGGTTTTACGAGGTTTCCTGGTAGAAGTAAGTCGAGCGCCAAAATGTTCCGCCAGGGCCACGGATGCATCGTTACCAGACGGCAGCATCAGTCCGTAAAGCAATTCCTTGACCGGTAGCGATTCTCCCCTGCGAATACCCGCAGTGGATCCTTGCGTGTTGTCAGCGCGGGCTGAGAAAGTCACGGTTTCATCAAGAGTCGTGGGATTTTCCTGGGCCGCCTGGAGTACCAGGTAAGCTGTCATGATCTTGGTCGTGCTGGCCATGTCCAGTGACTTGTTGGTCTCATGCCCCCAGAGGACCTTGCCTGTTTTCGCGTCTGCAATGGCCCAGGCCTTGCAGGTCACGAAAGGAGGTCCGGTCAATGAATCTGCAGGAGCCCTGGAAAGCTTTTGCTGGTTGACCGCCCGCGGAGACGGGACGGTTGCATCCCGGGTAACCAGGGATCCCAGTGCTTTCCAGGTTGCCGTATTCACGGTTCCACTGGCTGGCAGCTTGTTGAGGCGTTGAAATTGTAACACGGCTTTCTGGGTATTGGGACCATAGTCCCCGTCGATCGATAGTTTGGGACTCGGCTTTAAACGCGTGTTGAGTGTTCGTTGCAGGTTTTCAACCAGTGGACCACGGTCACCTGCTTTTAACGTTTTTGGAGTTGGTTGTCGGGCCTGCACATCCTCCCCAGGCGACCAGCAGGTAGCCAGCAAGATCACCATGCTTAACCGCGCAAGAAGAATCCTGGAACAACGTAAGGAGCAGAGTGTTGGCATGGTATTATTTCCCTGGTGCTTTCTTGTCGGCAGGTGGTTCCGGAAGGGTAAGACTGGGATGTTCCAGGTGGATGCCTGTTTCCTGCTGGTAGGCATGAGCCAGGGCCAGCAAGTTAGACTCACCGAAAAGTTTCCCGGTAAACGTGATGGAATAGGGGACTCGATCGTCACCGGATGATCGAAATCCATCGGGTATCACGACTGTCGGATGGCCAGTGAAGTTGGTGATCACCAGGTCATTACCGCCGACATAGGCATCGATCGGTGCCATGACCGATTCCATTTCTTTCATCAGCAGCGTTCGTACTCGGTTCGCACGCAGGTATTCGACGGCTGGAATGAACTGTCCCTGGCGAAACGTCGTTGGCCAGCTATTGAGTCCCTCGGTGATCCCCTTGCGGGTGAGCTCGTCGAAGACCGTGGCTGCCTCGGTATCCAGGATGAGTGTCAGTGGGCGGGCGGGTGTCTTGGGTAACTGAATGGGTACTAGCTTCACCCCAAGCTTGCGGAGTACGGCCAGGTCGTCGCGCTGATCGATTAACTCTTCACTTTCAAAGTAGCCGATGGTCAAGTCGCTGAGTTTCTTGCGGGCGGGCCAGTGAAACGGTCGATTGATGGCCGTGGGATCTTTACCGTCGGCACCATGAATGGCAGCGAAAACCAGTGCGGCGTCTTCGACGCTGCGAGTGATGGGACCGATCTTGTCCATGCTCCAGGCCAGCGTCATGCATCCGTGTCGACTGACTCGACCAAACGTGGGACGTAAACCGGTGGTGCCACAGCGACGGCAGGGTGAGACAATGCTGCCCAGGGTCTCACTTCCCAGGGTGAAGCCAACCAGTCCCGCTGCCGTGGCGGAAGCGGACCCGGCACTGGAACCGCTGGAACCCTCGCTGGTCTTCCAGGGGTTGCGTGTCATACCGCCAAACCAGCGATCTCCCATGGCCAGTGCACCGAGCGAGAGCTTGGCAACCAGCACGGCTCCAGCATCCTCCAGTCGCTGGGCCACAGTCGCTTTTGTATCCAGCAGTTGCTCACGAAAATGAGGTGCGCCCCAGCTCGTGGGATAGCCCGGGTAAGCGATCAGGTCCTTGGCGCCCCAGGGAATGCCGTGAAGAGGACCGCGGTACTTTCCGGATGCTATTTCCCGGTCGGCCTGCCGAGCCTGTTTGAGAGCCAGTTCTTCGGTCAGCGTGACGACGCAATGCAATAGCGGATCGTATCGCTTGAGTCGGTCAAGATAAAGCTGGGTGAGTCGCAGGGATGAGATCTTGCGTGCCTTGAGTAATGCTGCCAGGTCGGTGACAGGAAGAAAAGCCAGTTCCTGGTCATTTTCAGGTCGGACAGGTTTCGGGGTGCCGATCGACTTGACGTGACGATCGATCGGGGCGGTTCCCGATGGTTCCCCAGGTGCGGCCGAAAAATAGATGGCAGGTGGAGTATCGTAGCCGACGGCCTGGTTCCGCAGGGTCTGGAACTTATCCAGGGTGCGTTCTACGCGAGCCGTCGTACTGGACAGTTCATCCTCGGATAATTCCAGGTCGGCGATCCAGGCAGCTTGCTGGACCATGGCAGTGGTTACCTGGCGGGCCTGGGTGGCCTCGGCCGCCAGGGCTCGATGAAAACAGGCACTACCAATGCCGCCAGCCGCCAGGACTTGCAAGAGCTTTCGTCGGTCAATCGATGGTGACCGTGACTGGTTGCCAGCAACTGTGGGGGATCCAGGGGGCGTGGGAATGCCTGGATCAGGCTTGGTTTGGACGTCTCGGTGCTGGGGATTCATTGCGAAAGATCTTCCCTTCCTGCCATCAAGCAACGGGATCGGAGGATATTTTGGGTTGCTCCGCCGGCAGCCAACTACGGAAAGGATGCGTATTCCGAAAAATCGGAATAGCAAAACGTCAATTGCCGGCCACGAGATACCGCAACGGTTGCCGCATTCTAGGACGGAGTTGATAATCAAACAAGCTGCGGGATTGGCTGAACGTGGCTGATAGCCAGGGTTTCATGAGTGGAAAATGAATAAATCAAACGACAGCAGTAGTGAACATGGATCGACCCGTTGGTTGACGCGTCTGAGCGTGGTGGCCTGGTTGCTAGTTGTCGTTGTCATTCTTGGTAGCTGGACCTTGTGCGATTGGCTGAGTGCTTTTCCCGAGGATGTTGAAATTCGCTACGTGGGTCGCTCGAAATGTACGACCTGCCACCAGTCGCAGGCCGAGCAGTGGCAGGGATCACATCATGATAAGGCGATGGATCTGGCGTTGGAAGAAACCGTCCTGGGCGACTTCAATGATGCCGAACTCCCTCATCACGGTATCACGTCCCGGATGTTTCGCCAGAACGGAAAATTCATGGTCCACACGGAAGGCCCCGATGGCAAGATGAGCGACTTTGAAATCAAGTACGTGTTCGGCGTGGATCCGTTGCAGCAGTATATGGTTGAGTTTGATCGGCCGGAGTCACTGCCGGATGATGGCCAGCACGTGGGACGCCTGCAGGTCCTGCGGATTTCCTGGGACACCAAGGCTGGACGATGGTTCTACCTGGATCCGCCGGACGTTAAGGAGAAACTTGAGCCGACTGACGATCTGCATTGGACCGGTATTGCCCAGCGGTGGAACACGATGTGTGCCGATTGTCATTCAACGAACCTGCAAAAGAACTTTGACGCGAAGTCACGCCAGTATCACACCTCCTTTGAGGAAATTGACGTTAGCTGTGAATCCTGTCATGGCCCGGGTAGCCTGCATGCTGAGTTAGCCGAGTCAAGATCACTTTTCTGGGACCGGCGCCACGGCTACGGCCTGGCGAAGCTCAAGGGGAAGAGTTCCCAGGCCGAGATTCAGACCTGTGCTCCCTGCCACTCACGGCGAAGTATCGTGCACGCCGACTTTCGGCCTGGGAACGATCTCTATGATTATTACGCAAATGAACTCTTGCGGCCGGAGACTTACCACGATGATGGCCAGATCATGGACGAGGTCTACGTTTATGGTTCCTACGTGCAGAGCAAGATGTTCCGTAAGGGGATTCGCTGCAGCGATTGTCACAATCCGCATACCACGAAGCTTAAATTTTCCGACAACCGATTGTGTACTTCCTGTCACCAGCATCCATCGGCAAAATATGACACTCCCGCTCACCACCAGCACAAGGCGGGATCGACCGGGGCATCGTGCGTCGAGTGCCATATGCCCTCCACGACGTACATGGAGGTAGATCCACGACGTGACCATAGCCTGCGTGTGCCGCGGCCGGACCTGAGCGTCGCGTTGCAGACTCCTAACGCCTGCACGGGTTGTCACCTGGAACGTGCGACGCTGGGCAAGGACCAGAAACAGCAACTGGGCCTGCGCGAGTACGCAGATTGGTTGCGGGTGGCTCGTGCCGGTAATGCATCGGTTACTGCTGACCTGCAGAAAATCAACGTCTGGGCTGCTGCGGCGGTTCAAGGGTGGTATCCCAAGTCGAAGCATCGCGGCTCTCATTTTGCGTCTGCATTCAAGGCAGCTCGTGATCGAGACCCGGCCGCTGGTGAACAGTTAAGGAAGATCACGCAGAATCGTCAGTGGTCGCCCCTGGTACGTGCCTCGGCACTGATGTGGTTGAATCCCTTCGAGCCAATCAATGCCGAGGTTCTTTTCCGTAATCTCAAGGATCCTGACCCGCAGGTGCGTCGAGCAGCCCTGGGGGCATTGCAGGGCTTCCGGGGTACGGAGGAACCGTTCTACGCTGACCTTGTTTTGCAGACGACGAGACTGTTGCGAGATCCAGTCCGTTCGGTTCGAACGGCAGCTGCCGAGGTATTGGCCCCGGTGCCGCCGGCGATGTTTACTGCCAAGCAGCGGAAGGCGTTCCAGGAGGCCGTGGCAGAATTGGAAGAAGGGATCCTGGCGAACAATGATCGAGCGGCTGCGTACGTGACGCTGGGTCTTTTGTACGAAAACCTGAGGCGACGAAAGGACGCGATCAAGGCATACCGTCAGGGGATGCACGTGGAGCCCCTGGCAACCGGTCCCAGGGCAAACCTGGCGGAGTTACTACAGAGAAACCTCGAGGAGAAGATGCGTCAGATTCAACAGTCGCAGCGTATCCAGGATACGGAACGAGTTGTCGAACTGATGAAGGGACTGGAAGAAGAACAACGTGAGATTGAAACACTGCGACAGCAGGAGCTGGTCCATTTTGCCAGGGATGCGAATTACGCCCCGGAGAATCCCATGGTTCAGTATCGTTACGGGTTAGCACTTTACCGTGACGGGCAAATGGACGAGGCTGAGGAGAGACTGTTAACCTCCCATCAGTTGGATGACGAAAATACAACGTTCCTGATAGCGTTGGCGCGGCTGTTGCAGCAACGCCAGAAATATGGAGAAGCGATTAAGTATGCAAGGAAACTAGTTGCCCTGGATGCGCGGCATAGGGAATTCCTGCAGGAACTGTTGCAGCAGCAGGCTGCAGCGGCTCCTCGCGGTCCCGTTCCCTCGCCGAATTAGCCCGCAAGAGAATAATTGGTCGACGAACTGGATCCTGCCAGGTAATCCAAGTGTCGGGATTTTATCATAGGTGATGGTGTAAAAATGACAATTGACATTGCTGTTGTGCCGGTTGCCGGACATGGAACCAGGCTGCTGCCGTTGACCAAGAGTCAGCCCAAGGAGATGTTGTCCGTGGGCCGCAAGCCAGTGGTTCAGTACGTGGTGGAAGAACTGGCCTTATCGGGTATCCGTCGGCTGCTGTTCATTACGTCACACGGTAAATCTTCTATTGAACAGCATTTTGATATCGACGAAACCTTGATCCAGCGACTGCGGGAAAGCGGGCGGGAAGCCCAGCTGGAGGATCTTGATTTTGAACGTCATGAGATGGAATATTTTTACACGCGCCAGCGACGGCAACTGGGCCTCGGCCATGCCGTGATGTGTGCCCGTTCCCTGGTTGGTGAACAGCCGTTGGTCGTCGCGCTCGGCGATTCGATTATCGGTTTGAATGCTCAAAGTGATATCGTGGCTCGTATGATCGATGAATTCGAGGCGCAGAAAGCAGATATCGTGGTGGCCTTCGAGGAAGTGCCCCGTGCCGAGGTGGTGAATTATGGAATCGCCAGTCCTCGGAGCTCCGCCGGTGATGTTTTCGAATTGGCAGACCTGGTCGAAAAACCGTCTGTCCAGGAAGCACCCAGCAACCTGGCTGTGGCCGCCCGCTACGTCTTCAGCCCGGTGATTTTTGATGCCCTGGGTGAGACGAAACCGGGCAAGGGGGGTGAGATCCAGTTGACGGATGCGATTCGCCATTTATTGCAGTCCGGATGCAAGGGGATCGGCATGAAGTTGCCGGCCAACGAGCCGCGTTACGATATCGGTAATTTCGAAAGCTATTTTCGTACATTCATGGAATTCGCCATGGCTGATGAACAGCATGGTCCCATGGTCCAGGAACACCTGCGACAGCTTCTGGATGCAAGAGCGGAGAATTCATGATGGAGTTGTTGCGGACAAGGGCCTACGCTCGCGCCGGTCTGATCGGCAATCCGTCGGATGGGTACTATGGCAAGACCATCTCGATCATCGTCCGCAATTTCTTTGCGGAAGTGGTCCTGTATCCATGGGAAGACATGGAATTAATTCCCAGCCAGGAAGATAAAAGCCGCTTTGGTTCGATCCATGAACTGGTGCATGACGTTGAGTTGCATGGCTACTATGGCGGCCTGCGATTGGTCAAGGCAACGATCAAGAAGTTCGTGGAATTTTGTCGGGATCGCTTTCCATTGCATGAGCGAAATTTTTCGATTCGCTACGAATCAAATATTCCCCGCGCGGTTGGTATGGCAGGATCCAGTGCCATTATCGTGGCCACGTTGCGAGCCCTGATGGAATATTACGATGTCCAGATTCCACGGCATCTGCAACCCTCGCTCGTCTTGAGTGTCGAGGCGGATGAACTGGATATTTCTGCAGGCTTGCAGGATCGGGTGATCCAGGTTTTGGAAGGCGCCGTCTACATGGATTTTTCGACAGCTGTCATGCAATCGGAAATGGGCCTGGAATATGGATCCTACCTGCCACTTGATCCGGCTTTCCTGGAAAGGATCTACGTGGCCTATTGTACGGATGTCGGGGAACCGACCGAGGTATTCCACAATAATCTTCGCCTGCGCTACGATCGCAATGAACCGGACGTAGTCCAGGCTATGGAGTCCTTTGCAGACCTGGCCATGGCCGGGCGTGAGGCACTGGGCCAGGGGGACCTGGAGGAACTGGGGCGACTCATGGATCAGAACTTCGACCTTCGCAGTCGGATCTGTGAATTACCGGCAATGCAGGTGGAAATGGTTGAACGAGCCCGCGAGGTAGGTGCCGCCGCTAAATTTGCCGGCTCCGGCGGGGCAATCGTGGGTGTTTGTCGCGATCAGGTGATGTTTGAGCAACTCCAGGCTGTTCTTGGAGATCTGAACTGTAAGGTGTTTCGTCCGAATGCCTAATTCTTGGGATCTCCGGCGGCTTGCTGCCCTCCCCGAACTGGGATTACAATGTCGCCAACGGCAGTTCAGGTCCTGTCGCTGGTGTTGCGAACCTTGCTAGGGACCCGGGCTGACTTCGATACAATAATTTGATCTGATTTGTTCCCAGGAGGTTTCTCATGGCTACTTTCACTGAACTGGTTGCACGTCCCGAGATTCATCAGACACTCTGTTTTATTGATGGGCAGTGGATTCCTGCACAAAGTGGCAAGACCTTTGAAACATTGCATCCCGCATCGGAAGAAGTGATTGCCCAGATTGCTGAGGGAGATGCCGCGGATGTGGATCTGGCCGTTCGCGCGGCTCGAGAGGCATTCGAGAACGGGCCTTGGAGCACGATGGATGCCCGGGATCGAGGCCAGCTGTTGGCTCGGCTGGCGGATCTTATGGAGGAAGAAATTGATGAATTGGCTGCCCTGGAGACCCTCGACAATGGTAAGCCGATCAGTGACTCACGTGACATTGATTTGCCACTGGTCATTGATTGCCTGAGATACTACGCCGGTTATGCAGACAAGATTCATGGTCAGACGATTCCAGTGCGGGGCAACTTTCTCACCTACACGCGGCGCGAGCCCGTGGGAGTCGTGGGCCAGATCATTCCCTGGAATTTTCCGATGTTAATGGTGGCCTGGAAGTGGGGCCCGGCGCTGGCAGCCGGTTGCACCGTCGTGATGAAGCCGGCCGAGCAGACTCCGCTAAGTTGTCTGCGGATGGCCCGCCTGGCACAGAAAGCCGGTTTTCCCGATGGCGTTATTAACGTAGTACCCGGTTATGGGCCGACGGCTGGTGCGGCGATTGTTCAGCATCCTGATATCGACAAGGTTGCCTTTACGGGCGAATACCTCACCGCGCAGACTATCATGAAGGAGGCGGCTCCCTCGCTGAAACGATTAACCTTTGAACTGGGCGGCAAGAGTCCGAACATCATTTTTGCCGATGCAGATCTGGATGCTGCGGCCGCAGGTGCTCATTTCGGCCTTTACTTTAACCAGGGACAGTGTTGCTGTGCCGGGAGCCGTGTTTTCGTCGACGAGCGAATTCACGATGAATTCATCGACAAGATGGTCAGCATGAACACGGATCGTGTGATTGGTGACCCCTTTGATCCCAAGACAGAACAGGGACCGCAGGTGGACCAGGCCCAGTTTGAAAAAATCCTGGGATACATCCAGAAAGGCAACGAGAGCGGTGCATCCTGCGTATCGGGTGGCAACCGTTTCGGAGAGGAAGGCTACTTTATCGAGCCAACGTTGTTCGATGGCGTGACCGACGATATGGACATTGCCCAGGACGAGATTTTCGGACCGGTAATGTCAGTGCTGACCTTCAAGGATACGGACGATATCCTGGCGCGTGCGAACAAGACGTTTTACGGTCTGGCAGCAGCGGTCTGGACGCGTGACGTGGGGCGAGCTCATTACCTCGCCAAGAAGATCAAGGCAGGAACGATTTGGGTGAACTGTTATGACGTGTTCGATGCAGCGGCCCCGTTCGGCGGCTTCAAGATGTCGGGCATGGGACGAGAATTGGGTGAAGATGGCTTGCTACCTTACTTGGAAACAAAGACCGTTACGGTCGCCCTGGATCACTAGGAGCACCGAGGCAGGTTTCCTAACTTGCCTGGATCCGGCTGATCCCTGTGATGTCGCGCCGCCGAGGTGTGCAGCATGAGGAAGATTCCCCGCAGTGGAGGTGGCTGGCAGGCGATCCGTTATACCTTTCGAAAAGCTCGCGAGGTTGGTGGATTGCGTAAGATGTACCGTGCGTTGCGCAGCAAGAATGCCTGCAAAACCTGCGCGTTGGGAATGGGCGGGCAGCGGGGTGGCATGGTCAATGAACTGGGCCGCTTCCCGGAGTTCTGCAAGAAATCCATGCAGGCGATTGCCGCTGATATGCAGCCAGCTATCCCGGCGGATTTCTGGACCCGGCACACGATTGAACAGCTCCAGGGAATGAATCCGCGGCAGCTGGAAGCGTCCGGACGACTGGTCGACCCGCTGCTCTACGAGAAAGGGGCAGATCAGTATCGAGTGATTTCCTGGAAAGAAGCGCTCGATCGCGTGGTCGCCAAGCTGGGACAGATACCGCCGGATGAGAGCTTCTGGTATTTCAGTGGTCGTAGCTCGAATGAAGCTGGGTTTCTCCTACAGCTGTTTGCTCGCCTCTATGGTACCAATAACGTTAATAATTGCAGCTATTACTGCCACCAGGCAAGTGGCGTCGGGTTGAGTAGCGCAGTGGGAAGCGGTACCGCTACCATCGTATTGGATGATGTTGAACATGCGGATCTCGTTTTCGTGATCGGGGGCAATCCACCGAGCAACCACCCACGCTTGATGACCACCTTGATGCATGTGCGCCGGCGCGGTGGCAAGGTTATCGTTATCAATCCCGTGGTGGAGCCCGGACTGGTTAATTTTCGCATCCCCAGTAATATCAGGAGCATGCTCTTTGGGACGCGAATTGCAACGCAGTATGTCCAACCCCATATCGGCGGTGACCTGGCCTTGCTGACAGGCATCGCCAAGCGAATTGATGAACTGGGATTGCAGGATGATGGTTTTCTCAAGGAACACTGCCAGGGAACGGATTCCTGGCTGGCAAACCTGCGGGAAGCCCAATGGGATGACATCTGCCGGAAATCGGGAGTTGAGCGCGCGGCGATCGATGAAATAGCCGCGACCTATGGAGCTGCTCGCAACGTTGTCTTTAGCTGGACAATGGGTATTACCCACCATGCGCACGGAACTCAGAACGTGCAGGCAATTGCCAACCTGGCACTCATGCGATCCATGGTTGGGAAACCGCATGCCGGCCTGATGCCTATCCGGGGTCATTCCAACGTGCAGGGCATCGGCTCTGTGGGAGTTACTCCGAAGTTGAAAGAGGCCATCTTCGAGGCCCTGGAGCAG
>JAYGDH010000541.1:0-3862 GCA_046583055.1 Pirellulaceae bacterium
TACAGTTGACCGGGCAATTTTTTCTTTCGATTGTTTCACGCGACTGTCCAGATCGTTCGCTAACTGCTCTTTTTCCGCAAGCTGCTTACCCATAGCCATATCTGCCACGTGCTTCGCCTGGTAATCCTTTTCCGCCGCAGCGACTTGCGCCTGTAACTGCTTGGCACGATTACGCAAGGTCGTCGCAGCCTGCTGTAATTCAACTTCCGCTGGCAATGCCTTGGCAGCCTGTTCGGTGGAACTCGCTGCCGCAGAAACGGCCTTGAACTGACCCTGCTTGGTCACCAGTTGTTGTTTGCTGTCCGCAGCTACCTTGGCAGCGGCGACCGATTTTTTCCTGATTTCTTCCAGCGGCTTGGTCAGGGCTCCACGTTGCTTGGCAATCGGTGCCAGGGTTTCCTTCTGCTGCAAACGTATCTTCCGCGACTGCTCGATGGCTGCAGCCAACTTCTGTACCGCTGCGACCCGCTGGCCATGCTCGGTTTTCAGTGCTGCAACCTGCCGGGATGCTTCCTCGGCCGGGATCGCAAGGTTGGCAGGCATGTCGAGCGACCGTTGATAGGTCTGACTGAGTGCCAGTTCTCGCAGGAAAGGTCGAATGTTAAATTTCAACTTCACCAGTTCATTCGCCAGCAAGTCCATGAGTTCCGGGTTCACCGGGGGATTGTCAGAATGGTAGAGATCAACCGGTTCAACTAGCCCCTGGCCCATCATGTGAGCCCACAAGCGATTGGCCAGGTTTCGATTGAAGGCCCGGTTTTCCCCGGAAGTTGCCAACACGGCCAGTTGGTTCCGGCGACTGTACTTGGGAATCGGCCGCACATTCTTGGCCGGTTTCACCTGGTACTCCTCACCTTTCTTAAAGGTGGGTTCCGCAATCGGCATGACTTCCGGAAGACAGGGTCCTGATTCTCCCGACTCCTTGGTAAATACCGAGGTAAAGGCAACATTACCCTCTGCCTTCTCAGCAAAGAAAACCTTTTTATCCTTGGCCGTGAAGATAAAGCTTCGATTGAGAAAAGCAAAAATACCGTAATAATCTTCCTGGTAGTAATCATCAATCAACGGATGATCGTGGCATTGAGCACACTGCAAATCCATCCCAAAAAAGATTCGCCCCACGTCTCGTGTTAACCGATTCGGTTCTCCTTCTCGGTCCAGGTAAAAACGTACGGCGGCTCTCAACTTGGGATCGGACCCGTCGGCAGACAGGATCTCCCGTGATAGCTGGTCAAGTTTTTTCCCTGCCAAGAACGATTCGTAGAGATAGGTTCGCCAGGCCGCTGTCTTGACGTGCTTGTCAGGTTGGCGCTCCATCATCATGAGATCGAACGTGGTCGCCATGAATCTTGAAAAACGGGGATGTTCCAGCAACCTGTCCACCACCCGAGCCCGTTTGTCGTGAGCCGTGTCTGCTAAAAACACCCGCACCTGGTTGGTCGTGGGAACGGTACCATGTAAATCAAGGTAAATACGTCGCAAAAACTCCGTGTCCGAAGCAGGTCGACTAGGAATCCCCAGGTTACCATTCGTGATGGCAGTATCGATACGCATATGCAGTGCATCTACTGCTAAAAGTCGGGGAGACTCAGCAGCCATCCAGGCGATGAGAACCGCCATGAACCCACTCAGCAATCGCCCATGGGCGCAGCGTGCGATGACTAAACATCGCGTCTCGGCATGATTCCAGTTCATGACCACGGCATCGCTTTCTGGAAATTATTTTGTAGCCACAATTCGGTCTGACTCTATCAAGGGTGGGTCTCGATCCATCGAAAACAGGTGGGATATCCCGATTATAACCCGGTATTCCTGGCTGTGTTAAGATTGGCTTCGCAGGCTAACGTGAAAATCTTTCCTGGTCTTCTCTACCAGGTCGCCGTATGGGGATACATGTGATGTATCTCCGGACTACTTAAACCAACCCTGTCAAATGGTTTAAGGGACTTCCAGACCGTTTCCTGGAATCTCTCTGCTTGCTGTAGCGAGCTATCACCTCGATCTAAATCCATCTGCAAGCGTTCCAAAACACTGCTGACAATCCGGGTCCAATCAGCTTGATCCGCCCCCAGGAAAGCGGTAGGTGCTCGATCCTGTGGCCCCTCCAGCCGATCTAACTCGTACCGAATCGTCGCGATGAAATAGAGCATGGAATAACTCACGAACCAGGGAAAATGATTCATCGCTCGGTAGCAACCGGACACCAATCGATCGAGCAACACCAATTCCTGGAGTACCTGCTGCTGGTATGTCTGCAAGGCCGCAATACGATTCTCGTGATCCCATGACTGTTCCAGGATCCTGGCCAATCTCTCCACGCCGCTCAACGTATGAGCAATTCCCGTACTGTGTAACGGATCAATGAATCCGGCTGCGTGCGGCAGCATGGCCCAATCATTTCCAGCTGCCTGGCTCGACAGGCGTTGCAGGCGACCTGTTCTGAGCAATTGTCCCGGTGGATCAGCCAGGGTCGCATCCTGCAACAAGCGGCCCACCGCAGGATATCGAATCTTCATGGCCTCCCAGGGATCTTCCCGCTCCGCCAGGAGTACCTCACCAGGCCGGGACTGGTCCATCACCAGGCCGACACTGGTCAGTCCCTGGTTAAAACGTAACATCCACAACCAGGACTTTTCGAGCAAGTGATGCTGAGCCGAATAGTCACAACAGAACGGATGATCCTGGATGTGGTCATGTCGCGGAGCAAGCTGATCGTGCCATGAGTTCACCTTGTGGAAGTGACCATAGATTGCCGAGGTATGCGTCTGTAATTGATCGACCTGGTCGGGAATCTGCAAGAACCGTTTCAGGACTCCTCCTGCACCGGTAGCATCGACGACAAATGCTGCCTTGATGTGCACAGGTTGTCCCGCCAGGGACCCTTCTATTTGCCATTTCGTCCTGGCTGCGGGGTCATAATCCATGCGGATCATTTCTGTCTCCTGCAACAGCAGCGCACCACGTTCGACAGCAACCTGGCAGAAGGCTGCATCCACATCGGCACGCAACCAATGGGTATCACTCAATGAATCTTCGTTGCTGGCGGCGACCAGCAGTTCATTTTCATGGTTGCTGCCAACCTGGAACTCCTGGCCTGCCTGGTGATTGAAGTAGCTAAATCCTCGTTTAATGCCACAGCCGATTTCCGGGTAGGCTTGTTGCCAGGTTCCATAGCGACTGAACGGGCTGATCTCTTGCAGTCCATAGCGCCGAGCCAACGTTTCCAGGATCATGTTCGCACTGGGAGTCGACGACTCACCAATCGCAAATCGCGGATGACTCTGACGATCAACCAGGGCCACGGAGCGTCCCATCGAGCAGAGAATCTGCGCCAGCAACGATCCCGAGAAACCGGATCCCACAACAACGACGTCAACCTCGTGAAGGGTCATCACCTGCCACCTGTTTTATTTGCGACACTTGTCCGTCTCCTGCCGTTGTCGAACTAGCCACAACCCGATCGGGAACACCTGGCTGGCTCCGGCACCTGCTGGGTCTTGTTCATGATTTCCAGTCGCCGCAGGCGATCTCTGGCACATTCGGGGCAAGGGCAAAACTGCTCGGCATCCCAGAGATCCATAAAAACACGACCCTGTTTCATTTGCAGTCCAGTTTCCAGCACCTGTTCCATGGATCGCACGCTGGGCGGCTGAAAGCTCCCGGCTGCCTGTAATTCTTCCATGATCCCGTTGCCTGTCCGTGTTGGAATGATACTGCAACACTGGACACCAATGTCAAAAGCATACTGAATGGATTGGATGGCCCAATGCACTCCCTCCTCTTCATTGAGCGAGGGAGGCTTCAACAGGATGAAGGCCCGCACGTTAACCTGGTGGTTCAGCAGGAACTCGACGGCTCGCTG
>JAYGDH010000618.1:0-6710 GCA_046583055.1 Pirellulaceae bacterium
ACGTGACCGCCGGCGACACCACGACTGCGATAAACGGACCCCACGTTCACGTTCGCCTGCAACCCGGCTGTGGGAGTCGGCTCACCTTTTCCATGACGCGATACACCGACCAGCCGACCTTCGCCTTCCCCTGGTCCCAATAACATCCCTCGCACCGCCATCCCTAATTAAACCACCGGCATTCGATCCCATGAATGAGTCTACCTGGCCAGTCATCGACCAGCCTGCTCCCGTTACCGCCACTCCGGGAACGCAACCACTGGAGGCCCTGGCCCAGGGCGAGATCGGTGCCATTATCTGCAGAAACGCCTTTTCCGCCCGGCAATGCCAGGCCGTGGTCCGTCAACTGGTCAACGAGGAACTACTCTACGATCCGGATCAGCCGATTCCCGAGAAATTCCGTCAGATCGCGGTTCCGGAAAATTATTACTACCGAGAAGGCCAGGATTCCAACGCGTTTCAGGAGCAGATGGCAGCGCAGTCACGGGAGCGTATGCGCATCGATGTGGGCACGAGCCTTGGCACGCGTGCCTCGGACCCTGCTGCTTTTTTCTCTCACTCGCAGCAGACGCACGAGTTGTTCGCTTCCCTCTACGGCGAGGATGGAGGTCCGGTAGCCACGATCTACGATCAACTCTCTGCACTGGCAGCTCCCAAGCGAGTTCAAACGGCCCAGGAGCCGGACGGACGCCTCTACGGTCCGGCTATCTTCCGTGCCCACTACGGCGGTTTTACCTACAAGCCCCACTACGACTCCGTTCGCAACCGGGAGAAACGGACTGATTACGCGGTCCACGAATTTGAGCACCAGTTCGCCGGCGTCCTGGTATTGCAAAACACAGAAAAAGACGGGCTGACTGCTCAATCTCGACTGCATCGTTGTTTCTGGAATCCGGAGGTCGACCCTCACCTTCAAAACGACACCTTTCACGAATACGCATGTGACCAGCAGATTGCCTCGCTGGACGTGATCCTGAACCCGGGCGATCTCTACTTCTTTAATACAGGCTGCATTCACGAGGTGCCCGGCGTCGCTGGAGATTCGGCACGCATTGTCCTGGCCACCTTCATTGGGTACAGCTCCGACCGCCCGGACATTTTCGTCTGGTCCTGAGGGCAAGAGACTCGGCTTCCATCTCCGTACATAATCTGCGATGATTGTCGCCTGAAGCTGTGCCCGCACGTCCCTACTTCCCTAATAACAGGTTCTCAATCATGGCTCGCAACCGAACATACGCCAATGCCACCGAAACCATCGGCGACAGTCCGATGATCCGCATTAACCGACTCATTCCTGACGGCCACGCCACCGTCTTTGCCAAGTGCGAGTTCTTTAACCCACTCAACAGCGTCAAGGACCGAATCGGCTCTGCCATGATTGCCGCCGCCGAGAAGGACGGTACGCTAACCGCTGAGACCCACGTCATTGAGCCCACCAGTGGCAACACGGGTATTGCGTTGGCCTTTGTCTGTGCTGCCAAGGGCTACAAGCTAACCCTCACGATGCCGGAATCGATGTCGGTGGAGCGCCGCGCTCTACTGCGTGCCATGGGTTCCAACCTGGTGCTGACGCCGGCGGCAGAGGGAATGCCCGGTGCCATCAACAAGGCAACTGAGCTCGTCGCCGCAGAGGAAGGCGCCTGGATGCCCCAGCAGTTCGAGAACCCGGCGAACCCGGCCATTCACGAGGCAACCACCGGGCCGGAGATCTACGAGGACACCGCTGGCCAGATCGATGCGATCGTGGCCGGCGTCGGAACGGGAGGAACTATCACGGGTGTCGCACGTTACATCAAGTCCCAGAACCCAGACTTCCAGGCCTTCGCCGTGGAACCCACAACCTCCCCTGTGATCGGCGGTGGGCAACCGGGGAAACACCGCATCCAGGGTATCGGCGCTGGTTTTGTCCCCAAGAACCTGGACATGTCAATCATTGACGGTGTCATTACCGTTGACGACGACGATGCCTTTACCTGGGCACGGGAATTAGCTGCCAAGGAAGGCCTCATGGCCGGGATCAGTAGTGGGGCCAACATGTGCGCAGCCGCACAACTCGCCGCACGGCCCGAGTTCGCTGGAAAGAACATCGTTACGATCCTTCCCAGCCTTGGCGAGAGATATCTTTCCACGCCGCTTTTCGCCGGCCTGGCAGACTAGTCTTCGCTGCCGGTTGTCGGCCCACGGTTCCCCTGTAAGGCTTCGGCCCGGGATAGTGCTGCGTGCGAACTCTCAAAGACGGTGGCCGCTGAGTCGAACACATTTTCCGGCTTAAGAATGGCCAGTAGTCCATACCGAGCCATCTTAATTTTCAGCGAGGGAGCCACGCCACAGCAGAGCACGTAACCACCGCGCGACTGTATTCTTTCGACAAAGTCAGTCAGTCGCCCCATGACGGTGGTATCGATCGAGCGGGTCGCCTTGAGTCGAATCACAACAACTTTCGGGTTGAGGAGTGCAATTCTGTCGAGGTAACTGGACAGTTCGTCTTCCATGCCGAAGAACAGGTCGCCCTGCAACTGGATAACCAGCGTGTCACGAGAGGGTATGTCGGCTGGCGATTCAAGGACTCGCTCTGTGAAGGCGTCGCCGTCCGTACGCACTAGTTCCAGGATATTGAGGCGGCTCACGCTACGCAGATAAATCCCCAGGTTAACCAGTACTCCGGCAAATATTGCGTAGTGCAGCGGCAGCAACAGGGTGGCCAGGAAGGTAAAGAGCGTCACGGTCCCGTCCACGCGGTTGGTCCGTACGATCCGCACGATCCCCTTCCAGTTCGACAGGCTGTAGGCAATAACCATGATTTGCCCTGCCAGCGTGGGCAGCGGAAGGTACCCAATTAACGGGGCTGCCGCCAGGAAGGTCAGTGCGACCAGCAGCGCACAGATTAGCCCCGCATGGCGGGTAGCCGCCCCGGCATAAACATTCATTCCTGAGCGAGCAAAACTTCCGGAACCCGGAATGCACCCCACGAAGCTTCCCGCGACATGGATTATCCCCTGCGCAAGCATCTCACGATCCGGGCGTACGGTAAGCGTCGGATCAATGGTAACCGACCGACTGATTGAATAGGTTTCGACCATGCCCAGCACGCTCAGCGCGAAAGCCCCACCCAGCAGAAGCTCAACCCTCTGGAGACTCATATCCGGCACTGCCAGAGACGGCCAACGGGCCTCCCCCCAATCCACACAAGGGACAATATCACCACTCCATCCAACCGCCTGGCAGATAGCCGCAGTCACCAGCAGAGCGAACAGCGCTCCAGGCAGCAGCGGATTGCGCACACGACAGGTGACGACAATCCCCACGGTGAGAATCGATATCACCACGGAGGGTAGTGAAATTGAAGCCGCGTTGCCGAACACATGAACGAGAATTACGACTGCCGCTGGCAATCGTCCAAAATCCGTTGGTGATTCCAGGCCAAGGAACGCAGGAAGTTGTCCCAGGGCGATTAACGTACCTGCTCCCGCCGTGAAGCCCAGGACCACGCTGCGGCTGAAGTATCGCGAAAGGATGCCGAGCCGCAGGCCGGAAAGACCAATCTGGATCAAACCCTTCAAGAAGCTGAGCGTGATGGCAATCTGCAGAAACGCAGCGCCGCGGGCCGCCGGGTCGTCGCCTGCCTCGGCTCCCAGGACGTGCATGGCCACCGATGCCACGAGCAAACTCTGCGTGTTCGTAGGACCAATCGCCATCATGGGGTTGTGGTTTAGCAAGTAGCCCAGGATGCCGTGTATCACAAGCGTGTAAACACCGTACTCTGCAGGCACCTGGGCGATGAGCGCATAGGCGATTGCCTGCGGGATTGCAATCACTGCCACCGACGCACCGGCGATCGCATCTCGTCGCAACCAGTTCGGAGAGTTTCCCGGTGATTTCTCAAGTACAGGGGTATTCAAGGTCGAATTCGCGCTCGCTACAATAATTAGTAAGTATAAACGGCCTCTGGAAGACCTCGGCTCTCACGCCGGTGCCCTTCTTACGGCCGTATGCAAAAACCGTCACCCTTCTCCAGGACCAGTCTATCTCGAAATCATCAAGGCGAGAAGTCGAGTCGCTGCCGCAACATCATCGTCGAGGCCGCGGCGGACGCCCCAGCAACCTCCACTTTAGAGGCAACCAGTAAGCACATGATCCGAATCGGAATTATTGGCTGCGGCCGCATCTTGGCCGCACACCTCCGTGGATACCGCCTGTTAAGAGAGGCAGGCGTGGACGATTTTCAGATAACGGCTTTATGCTCGCGGACTCGCTCAGATGCACAAATGTACATCCAGCGCGACGCCGATATTCCACAGCGGCCCGCAGTCAGTAATCTCCCCGGGGATCCATTGGCCGTTGGTGACGAATACCTATCTGACTTCCAACCCGGTGTCCCGGTGGATATCCATACCGATTACCGGGAACTGATCGAGTCGGGGTCCGTTGATGCAATCAACGACTACACGATTCATTCCCTGCACCACCAGATCGCGGCAGACGCTTTCTCCCACGGGCTGCACCTGATGACCCAGAAGCCGCTTGGGATTACCGTGCGCGCCGCCCAGCAGATGTGCGCGCAGGCCGAGGCTGCCGATCGCGTTTTCGGTGTATTTGAAAATGCACGTTACGCCCCTGCCAACAGGCACCTCCTCTGGGCGATAGGTGCTGGCTTGCTCGGCACGCCTCAAATCCTGCTGATGGGTAACGTGGGAACATGGTGGGTACCGAACCAAATCGTTGCCAACACCCCCTGGAGGCACCAACGTATCGAGGGTGGGGGCATTTCGGTTGACCTTGGCGTTCACCATTTCAATGCAGCAAGAATGATTGCCGGTGAGATCCATTCTATCCAGGGGCAAACCTCGATCCAGGAACCGACCCGCGTGCAACTCGATGCCGACGGTTCCGTGATCCGAGAAACTGCCGCAGACGCCGACGACACCTACCTCGCGACTTTTCGTAGCCAGGCTGGGGTCGAAGGAAACCTCTTTGCCAGCTGGAGTGGAGCGGGCGGTTCGACGATCATCGGGCCTGGCGTGGTGCTGCATGGCTCGAAGGGCAGGGCGGTCGGGCCCCGGTTTTACGCCGCCAACGGGGAGGATCAACCGCTGGCGGATCTCTACGCGGCAGGTGCTTCCCCGGAACAGCAGGCCACGGATTTCCCGCTGGCACTCGATGACAGCTTTGCCCTCACTCAACATGACTGGTTGGAGGCCATCCGCACCCAATCGCAACCTCAAACCAGTGGCAGGGAAGGGCTTCAAGACCTGGCCTGTGCCTTTTCAATCCTGGAATCGGACCTGGCTGGACGCCGGGTCGAAGTGAACGAGGTGTTGAATGGTGATCTGGGGTCGTACCAGGACCCCATCAACGGACATTTCCAAATTCTACCACTTAAAAAAACAAGGTGAGCCGATGAACACCTCGAGCGTTAACCTTCCCCCTCTCGAACGCACTTCGGGTTCAATTCGTACCCGCCTCTCCCTGATGATGTTTCTGCAGTATTTCATCCAAGGCAGCTATCTCCCGATTGCCTCGCTCTACGTTTTGGACGCCCTGAGTTTCAGCGAGTTCGAGGTCGGACTGTTTGGCTCCGCCTTGGCCGTGGGCCCGCTCTTCGCGCCATTCATCATCGGGCAACTCGTCGATCGACATTGGTCCACCCAGCGTGTGCTGGCTGTGAGTCATATCCTGGGTGGCATTACCATGCTAATTCTCTATACGCAAACGGCTGTCTGGCCTTTCGTGTTACTAGGTACCCTCTACTCGATTCTCTATGTTCCTACCATGATGCTGACTAATTCACTCGCCTTTCATCATCTGAAACAGAGAGACCGGGAATTTCCCTTAATACGACTTTTCGGGACAATTGGTTTCGTGGTGCCGGCCTGGTGCGTGGAATTATATCTTTCCTACCAGGGGCTAACCGGCTCGGAACTCAATGAGGCTCGTGGGATCGTGCTTTGTCTGGCCGGAGTGTTCGGGCTCATCACTGGCGTCTATTGCTGGACGCTTCCGTCGACTCCTCCGGAACGCGAAAACGATTCCAAGTTCGCTCCCGCAAAGGTCTTTGCACTCCTGGAAATGCGGTCACTCCTGTCACTGGTGATCATCTCTTTCTTCGTGGCCATCGTGCATAAGTTCTACTTTGTCTGGAATGCCCCTTTCCTGAAGGATATCCTTCGATCGGGCGGCATCACCGGGGCCTGGGAACAACGAATTAGCTCAATCGGTCAGATCAGTGAGGTGCTTATCATGGTGGGCCTCGGCTGGCTGATTTCAAAACACGGTTTCCGTAAGACGCTGTCGCTCGGCATTGCGGCCTATACCCTTCGTTGCCTGGTATTCTCCACGTCCATAACACTCGCACTCCCGTTTGGCCTGAGGCTGGGCATGGTGCTTTTCGGTCAGGCCCTCCACGGGGTCTGCTTTGCCTGCTTCCTGGCAGCCGCCTACATGTTCGTTGATCGCATCTCGCCGCGAGACATTCGGGGCAGTATGCAAAACATTTATGGAACTTTCGTGGTGGGCCTCGGATTCTTCGCGGGCGGTTTTCTCAGTGGCGCGATCGGAGAATGGCTCACCACACCCCCTGGCGCGACGGTGTTTCGCGACTCACTGGGCCTTGCTACGCGATCGGGACTGGTGCCGCTGGAAAACGGTAACGGCCTCAGGGACTGGACCCTGATGTGGGCACTGTGCGGTATCCTGGGAGCATGTTGCCTGCT
>JAYGDH010000021.1:0-12730 GCA_046583055.1 Pirellulaceae bacterium
GGATGTCGGTGACCCGGTTGACATGCCTAATCAAGATCCTGGTGGTGGACAAAACAACTTGTTTTAACTGGTGAAGTTTATTGACCCAACGTGTAGATAATGCCATGAATGCCCAGGTATTTGTTCTTTCCGGACCCCGACAGGGTGAGACCCTGACCATCCTGGAGCCGCCGTTTTTCGCTGGCAACGACCCCGGATATGAACTTTATATCGATCCCGAGGCGACACCTGAAGCAGCCGGACGCGTGATTCGAATTGACCAGCATGAAGAAGGCTGGGAGTTGACTAACCTGGGCACGGGTGAAGTCATGGTGAACCAGAACTCGGTCCGAACCAGCTGCCGATTGCGTTCGGGTGACGTGGTTCGCATCTCGGATGCGGGTCCGGAAATCAGTTTTAGCACGACGTCCGCGGTGGCGGGTCTCGTGGCGCCAGCTCCGCTGGACCCGGTTACCAGCGACAGCACGGTGGCAGCTGCAACGGGGATACCCGTGGAATCTGCCGGCGGGTGGCAAGGTTCCTGGATTGCCGGGAAGCGAGGCGCCGCGATGTTCCTGGCGGCAGTGGTGCTGGTTATTGTCTGCCTGCTTGTCTTCTCTGGAAAGGAGTCAGCTGATTTTCCGCCGATCAGTGGGCTGGACAACGTGACGGCCCAGGAAGGGGTGGCGTTGACATTCAAGGCAACTGCCAGCGGGCTTCCCGAGGGGGTCTCGGTTGGTTACCGGCTTGACGCGGATGCGCCAGAAGGAATGACCATCAATGAACAGACTGGCGTCATCGGCTGGACGCCGTCCGAGCAGCACGGTGGCGGGCGTTTCCAGATCTCCGTTATTTATGATTTAACGAAAGGTACTGCGAGCAGGCAGCGGCAGCAGGGTTTCGAGGTGCTGGTTCTGGAAGTGGACAGCCCACCGTTGGTCTTTCCTGTTCCCGATTACGTGTTTCGTGCGGAGGGAGATGGTACGGTCAGGATCCAGGTAACTGCTGAAGATCCAGATGTGCCGGCACACAAACTGGTATATACCATCCTGGAAGTACTTGATGCTGGAGAGGCTATCGAGGTGCCGGAGGGGCTGCTATTCAATCCCCAGAGCGGGGGTTTATCCTGGAAACCCACCAAGGAGCAATTCGACAAGAGTTACACGGTGCGTGTGAAGGTGGAAGAGGTGAGTAAAACGGCCCTGGCTACCGAAAAGACCTTTCAGATCAGCCTGCCGGTGGCGACTGTAGTCAGTAAGGGGGGAGTTTCTTACCTGTTGATGATGGAGGATGAAGAGGGGCTGGATTTGTACCCGGTAGGTAACGCCGTGGCGATTCGCTCCGATGTGCTGTTAACCAGTGGCGTGGTGGCAGCCCAACTGCAGCAGCGCAAGTCCGTGGGCCGGAAGATTGCAGCTCGCAGGGCGGTCTCTGGTAATTCCCAGGAGATTGTGATTCAACAGATACTGGTACACAAGTTGTTTAATGAACTACGCAATGATCAGCAAAAACAGATCTTTGTCGATTTTGGCTTGCTGCTTATCGAGCACCAAGATCACCCGGTCGCGGAGTTAGCGAGCAAGGATGAGTGGGACATGATCGAGCGAGGCTTACCGCTGAACTGCCTAGTGACAGCACATACGCCCACTGATCCGTTGACGCGATTTGATGATCCGACAGCTGCCTCGTACCCGATCAAGGTTGAACGGGTCATTTCCTTTCCCAAGGCAAAGGACAATCCCCTGGCAGAGGTACTGGTCTTGCTGCAAGCGACCGGAACCTTGCCGGAAGGGTGCGTGGGGAGTCCCGTCCTGAATGAACAGGGGCACATCCTGGGGATCTATGCAGAACGGGCCGAGATTCCGGAAAACCATCCATTGGCAAAGCGTTTGAAGAATCGATTGCATTATATTTCGCCAGGTCGTTTCGTCACGAGCTGGTTACAGAGGCATGGCCTTGACCTATGGGTTCGTCCTGAAATTCCGGCTCCTGCAACGGCCAAAGAGAAGGAATAATCTAGTGAAAAATGACCAGCCTCCGATTGGAATCGATCTTGGAACCACCTATTCAGCGGTGGCCTACATGGACGAGACCGGGCGGCCGACTACCGTGCTTAATAACGTGGGTGAGATATTGACGCCTACCGCTCTTCTGTTCGACGGGGAAGACCTGGTTATTGGCAAGGAAGCAAGCAAGTGTTCAGTCATGCAACCGAAGTTATTCGCGGAATGTTTCAAACGCGATATGGGTGCCACCGCCTTTAGGCAGCAGATCAATGGTGTGGATATTCCGCCTGAGGTGTTGAGCGGTTTTGTCCTGCAACGGTTGAAAGAAGACACTGAACGTAAACTTGGATCTATCCAGGAAGCGGTCATCACCGTACCCGCATTTTTTGACGAGAAACGGCGAAGGGCGACGCAGGCGGCGGGAGCCCTGGCCGGTTTGAGTGTTCTGGATATTATCAATGAACCGACCGCTGCAGCGATTGCCTACGGGTACCAGCAGGGATTCTTTAGCGAGAATGCGGAACAGGCTACGACCCGTGTGTTGGTCTATGACCTGGGGGGCGGAACGTTCGATGTTACGATTCTCGAGATTGATGGTGACCAGTTTCGGGCCCTGGCAACGGATGGTGACGTGCGGCTTGGCGGCAAGGATTTCGATGAGCGGATCGTCGCTCACGTGGCAGACCAGTTTTTGAAAGAACATGGGGTAGATCCTCGCAGTGATGCTGGAGATCATGCAGCTCTTTGGTTGGAGGCGCAACAGGCCAAGCATGCTCTCTCTGAGCGCCGCAGGTATACCGTGCTGTGCACGCACCAGGGCATTCGGCTGAAACTAGAAATCACGCGTGAACAGTTCGAGGAAAAGACACGGAATTTACTGGGACGCACGGAAACCACGACGTCACTGGTCGTCAAGCAGGCGGAGCTTTCCTGGGAACAGATCGACCGGGTGTTGCTCGTGGGGGGGTCCAGTCGAATGCCCATGGTGAGTCAAATGCTACATAAGCTCACGGGTAAACCAATCGACCAGTCGATGTCTCCCGATGAAGCGGTTGCCCATGGAGCCGCCTTGTATGCGGCGATGCTGATGAAAAAACGTGATCGGCAGGAGACGGGTTCGACAAGTCACTCGGGTGAGTTCGACCTGGTGAATGTGAATTCTCACAGCCTCGGAATCGTGGGGCGTGACCTGCGGACAAAACGCCTCTCTAACAATGTCGTGATTCCCAAGAATACACCCCTGCCACATGAGTCGAAGTGGATTAAATGTCAAACGTCAAGGGCGAACCAGGTTAGTGTCGCGGTGCCCGTGGTGGAAGGTGAGAGCCGGCGGCCGGAGGAATGTATCTCGCTGGGAAAATGCGTCGTGCGAGATCTGCCGGCGGAGTTGCCGGCCGGTGCCGATGTTTGGGTTCAATATCGTTACGAGTCCAACGGGACGATTCGTGTTTCGGCCAAGCTGCCCTCGGCCCGCCGAGAAACCACGGTGGAAATTGCCCGCGAGGAACGACAGGACGTGGAATCCCTGGAAGTGTGGAGAAAACGATTGACAGGGATTGAACCCCTGAGTGACGACAGCACCGTGATAACCAAGCCCCCGGCTGCCTGCACGCAATCCGATGGCACGGACGTCAGGAAACGTCTCGACACGTTGTTCGGCGAGATTGGTCAATCCGCTACCGGGCAGGAAATGCCTCCCGCGCTGAAACGCGATCAGCAAATGGTGCTGGCGAACCAGCAGAAACTGGCGGCGATGAGAACATCGTTAGAGAGCGCTGATCGGCTGGAGGCCAGTGCCGCGACCAGCGCGGACCGAATTCGGCATGCTACCGAATCCGCCCGGCTGCGCGGAGAAACGCAGAACTTCCGGAACCAATTGGATTACGGACATTTGATTCTTGGGCGGGAATGTGAAAAGGAAGGGGTCGAGGTTAATGGTGTTTCATCCCAAATGAACGAAGCAAGGGAACTCCTGGAACGCGAGAATTAAGACCGCTGGACTGGCTGGATCCCTGCTGCCTGGGGAGTACGCGGATGGCCGACCATTTACATCCTGGACCACCCGGGGATCATTCGCTACAAGAATGTCCGGGGTGCGGCGATGGATCGGGCCGCGGATGAACTGATAGCCAAGGTTGCAGCTGGACGGTGAGTCAGCCACGCTCGGGCCCTCTAGGACTTCATCGATACAGGCGTTGCCCGGCTTGGCCATGTCTATGGAAACCAGGTTGGATCGGTGGAAAATATTACCAGGGATCCTACTTGCTTGCTGTCCAGGCGGGTCGTTGTTCTTTCATCAGCTTGGCATGGTAGGCATCGGCAACCTTGCGTATTTGTGCTACCACGTCGGCATTCGCTGCGGCCACGTTTCTCGATTCGGAAATGTCCCTGCCCAGATGATAGAGTTCGGGCTTCTTGCCCCGGAAGGAGAGCTTCCACGGGCCCATACGGACTGCCTCGACCTTGTTGTTGCGGTAGTAATAGTAACCCTCTTCTGCGTGTGGCGAGGTTGCCGCTGGATCTTTCAGTAAGGCCGAGATGTCTCGACCGTCGATGGGACGGGCGGGGTCCAGTTTGATGCCTGCCAGGCTGGCGAACGTGGGGAGCACGTCGATCGTACCCGCGACCTGATGGCTTACCTGCCCGGCCTTGATCCCGCTGGGCCAGCGCATCACGCAAGGGACACGCATGCCCCCTTCAAAAGTTGTCATCTTGCCGGCGCGCAGGGGTAACGCACTGCCTGAATGATGTTTCTTGCTGAGCCACGGGCCATTGTCGCTGGTGTACACGACAAAGGTGTTGTCCGCGATGCCGAGCTCATCCAGTGTCTTGAGAATACGACCGACCGAGTGGTCAATGTGTTCGATCGTGAGTCGGTAAGCCGACTTGGGATCCGGGTTGTAGCGGTCGTCACTGACAAAGAGCGGCACATGTGGCATGGCATGGCACATGTGCAGATAAAATGGCCGCTTGGCATGGGCCTTGATGAATTTCAAACACTCGTCCGTATAACGGTCGGTCAGCGTCACCTGGTTGACCGGCGACTCGATTCTTTCCTGGTTGCGGTAGATCTCGTTGTTGTAGATGTCCCATTTCTTCATGGTCCAGATCTTGTCGAGGTCGGCAGGGCCATTGCCCCAGCCTCGCTTGCGAGCCATGTCGTTGCTGTAGGCCAGCCCAAAGTAACTGTCGAATCCCTGGCTGGTTGGTAGCGTCTCGGGCTGGTCGCCGACGTGCCACTTGCCGACCATGGCCGTGGCATAGTTCTTTTTCTTGAGCATGTCGGCAATCGTCACCTCGTCAGGGTTCAGCCCAATTTTGGAATGGGGGCCGAGTACACCACGCATGCTGATCCTGGGCTGGTAGCAGCCGGTCAGCAACGAGGCGCGTGAGGCGCTGCAGACACAGTAGGCAGAGTAGAAATCGGTAAAGCGAATGCCCTCCACGGCCATCTTGTCGATATGAGGTGTCTTGATGTTGGGGGAACCAAAACAGCCAAGATCCTGGTAGCCCTGGTCGTCGGCGAAGATGACTATAAAATTGGGGGGCGTTTCGGCCGCCGGGAGCTGGTTGGCGAGCAAGAGAATCAACAGGGTGGTCAGGAGCGTCTTCATCGGGGTTCTTTCTGGAAATGGCAAGCAGTAAAAATGGTCAGCTCTTTATTCTAACAAAAAGCAAACCGGTTCAGGAGGCCCGGGTACTTGCCAGAGAAGAAGGTCTCGACAGTAGAGTGGACGTTAAGTTATCATAGAAATTACCTGGATTGTGCTGTTTCCAGCTGTATTTGGTACTCGTTACGAGTTTGGCAGAGGGTGGTTTGAGATGTCTTTTTCTGAGGCGGAAACGGTCAGTTCGCCACCACCGAGGAAGCCCATTCGGTATTCGATCGCCCTGGGCGTCGTGCTGTTTGCGATTTGGCTACTCTGGTCCGGGCACTACACGCCCCTGATGATCGCTTTCGGCGTGATTTCCTGTTGCGGCGTGGTCTGCCTGGCGGGTCGGATGCGGATCGTTGATGAAGAGGGGGTGCCCGTGCAACTGGGGATCAAGCCATTTCTTTATGGGATCTGGTTGCTGAAGGAAATTGTGAAGGCCAACCTTGATGTGGCACGCCGAATTCTCAATCCGCGATTACCGATTCGGCCACAGATGATTCGTATCAAGTCCAGCCAACAGGGCGAATTGGGTCGCGTGATTTTCGCCAACTCGATCACGCTGACACCGGGGACGGTTTCGGTCGACGTGGATGGAGATGAGGTGGTGGTCCATGCACTGACCGATGAGGCTGCTGCCGAGGATGCATCGGGTGAGATGAATCGGCGTGTAACGGCCCTGGAGGAACGGTCATGACAATCATGTTTCCTGTTTTCGCAGTCACGATGGCTGCCATCCTGGCCACGATGGGTTTGGCGTTGGTGCGTGCCAGCCTCGGCCCCACCGTGTTTGATCGCATCCTGGCACTCAATATGTTTGGCACCAAGACGGTTCTGCTGATCTCAGTGATCGGCTTCATGACCGAGCGGCCCGACTTCCTGGACCTGGCCCTGTTGTATGCACTGATGAATTTTATTGGTGTCGTGGCCGTGTTACGTTTTACCAAGTATGGTCATTTTGCGGATGACCAGGTCGAAAAGGATATGGTCTGAGCGTGGATATGGCTTTTGACATTCTCAGCATCGTATGCCTGGTCCTGGGCTCCGGGTTTGCCCTCGTGGGAGGTATCGGTGTCTTGCGATTTCCGGATTTCTTTTCCCGCCTGCATGCTGGGGGCATCACGGATACCCTGGGTGCGGGCTTGATCATGATCGGGCTGGTATTCCAGGCGATTAAGGTTGGCATCGCGGGGCACCTGGGAATGCATCCCTGGTTAGTGATGATCAAGTTGTTGATGATCCTGTTCTTCCTGTTCATCACGAGTCCCACCGGTTGCCATGCCCTGGCGCGGTCCGCCTTGTCGGACGGGCTGGAACCGCTGGTTGCTGATGAAGATGAGGTACTGACGCCATGACCTCGGTTGCTGCGACTCACCTGATCGTGATCCTGCTGTTAATCCTGTTGCTGGGTACGGCCATTACAATCGTTCGCATGCGTGACCTGTGGGCCGCAGTCATGTTGACTGGCATCTATAGTTTCCTGGGCGCCAGCTGGATGCTGCTGCTCGATGCGCCGGACGTGGCCTTTACGGAGGCAGCGGTGGGGGCCGGGATCGCCACTTTCCTGATGCTTGGCACGCTGGCACTTACCAGTCGTACTGCCAAGCCACCGTCGGGTAGGGCACTGGTGCCGCTGGTGGTGGTTATCGTGACGGGTGCGGCGTTGATCTAAGGGACTTTTGACATGCCATACTACGGGGACCCGGAGGCACCGGTGCATCAGCACCTGGCTCCGGAGTTCCTGGCCGATACGGTGCCTCACGTAAACGGCGGTGAATCGAAAGTGGACGTGCCCAATGTTATCACGGCGGTGTTGGCCAGTTATCGTGGCTATGACACGCTGGGGGAAACGGTTGTTATTTTTACCGCGGGGATTGGCGTGTTGCTGTTGCTGCGCAGACGGCGGGACCGGAACGAGGAGGATGACTCATGAGAGAACAGAGTATTCTCCGTATCGTCGCCAAGTTGCTGATCCCCTACATACTGCTGTTCGCGCTGTACGTCCAGTTTCATGGTGACTACGGACCCGGGGGCGGTTTCCAGGCGGGAGTTATTTTTGCAGCGGCCGTGATCCTGTACGGACTGGTGTTTGGTCTCAACGCTGCACGCGGCGTAGCACCGCCGCTGCTGATGGAAACTCTGGCGGCGCTAGGTGTGTTGATTTACGCCGGTACGGGCGTTGCTGCCATGATCAATGGGGGAACGTTCCTGGATTACAACGCCCTGGGCGGGCACTCGCAACATGAAACGGGATCAGCAGACCCCGCAGGGGAGCACGAGCAGCATCCGGTGGCTGAGGAGAAGGTAAAACAGCAGCATGGCATTCTGCCCCGGGGGCAGCACCTGGGAATCCTGGTCGTGGAACTCGGCGTAGGGCTGACCGTGGCCGCGGTGATGATCACGATTTTCTTCGCCTTTGCAGGCCGGGAGCGTGTGCAGTGAGCCAGGTCCTGGGACTCTACAACTACTGGGTCGTGATCGTCCTGATGATGATCGGTTTTTACGTGGTGTTGGCACATGGCAACCTGGTCAAGAAGGTCATCGGTCTGAGTATGTTTCAGGTGTCGGTGTTCCTGCTTTACATCACGATGGGCAAGGTGGAGGGGGGCACGACACCCATCAGGCCGGCAAAGAACTTTTACACGGGCGAGGATTTCGAGAAGTTTAGCAACCCGCTTCCCAGCGTCCTGATGCTGACCGCGATCGTCGTTGGTGTTGCCACCACGTCGCTGGCCCTGGCCTTGATCGTGCGCATTCGCGAGGCCTACGGGACCATTGAAGAAGACGAGATCTTGGCCGCTGACCAGGAGGTTGAATGCTAGCTCACCTCCCGGTATTACCGATTATCGTTCCGTTGATCGCGGCCCCGTTGTGCGTCCTGGTGCGGGATCGTCGCATGGCGTTGGGAATCGCCCTGGTGGTCAGTTGGGTCACGTTTGCGCTGACGGCGACGCTGCTGGTCACAGTACTGCGCTACGGGGTGCAGGTTTACGCGCTGGGCGGGTGGGTCGCTCCGTGGGGCATTGAGTACCGGGTGGACACGCTGAGTGCCTTCGTGTTGCTGTTCGTTTCGGGTATCGGTGCCACGGTCCTGTCATTTGCTCCGCTGAGTGTGGACCGAGAGATTCCACGCAATTTGCATTACCTGTTCTATACGGAGTACCTGCTGTGCCTGACGGGACTGTTGGGAATTGTGATCACGGGTGACATGTTTAACGTGTTCGTGTTCCTGGAAATTTCTTCCCTTTCGGCCTATGCGCTGATCAGCCTCGGTAAATCACGTCGTGCCTTGACCGCGTCATTTCAGTACCTGGTGATGGGAACGATCGGTGCTACCTTTATCCTGATTGGCATCGGCTTGATGTACATGATGACGGGTACGCTGAACATGGCGGACATGGCTGTCCGGTTGCAGCGGACGACCGAGATTCATGGCACGCCCCGCCTGGTGATAGAAACCCAGACGATCCTGGTTGCATTTGCCTTCCTGTCGGTAGGAATTAGCTTAAAAATGGCTTTGTTCCCGCTGCACATGTGGCTGCCCAATGCCTACACCTATGCACCGTCCGTGGTGACGGCCTTTATTGCGGCCACGGCGACCAAGGTTTCGGTCTATGTACTGCTTCGATTCGTGTTCACGATCTTTGGTGCAGAATTTGCCTTCACGAGGTTGTCGCTGGATACAGGCCTCATGATCCTGTCGTTAATTGGCATCGTGGCAGCGTCGACGGCTGCGATTTTTCAGACCAACGTGAAGCGACTGCTGGCTTACTCGAGTATTGCACAGGTGGGGTACATGGTTCTGGGTATCAGTTTCGCTTCGGTCAGTGGTTTGACGGGGGGCATATCGCACATGTTTAACCACGCCCTCATCAAGGGCGGACTCTTCCTGGCTACCGGATGCCTCGTGTTTCGACTTGGTTCCGTGCAGCTGGATGATTTGCGCGGCATGGGGCGGCGGATGCCGGTAACCATGTTTGCCTGGGTCGTCGGCGGGCTGGGATTAATCGGCGTTCCGGTTACCGCAGGTTTTGTCAGCAAGTGGTACCTGGTGAGTGCTGCCCTGGAACGTGGCTGGTGGCCCGTGGCCCTGTTGGTCTTGCTCAGTTCCCTGCTGGCAGTCATTTACGTTTGGCGGGTCGTGGAAATAGCCTATTTTGAAGAACCGCTGGAAGAGCATGCGACAGTGAAGGAAGCTCCCCTGGCCATGTTGATCCCGACTTGCCTGTTAATTGGGGCTACGCTGGTCTTCGGGATCTGGACCGAGTGGTCTGCGGGCGTTGCCCAGGCGGCGGCCAGCCTCCTGCTGGGAGGTACGCCATGAATCCATCAACAGCCATCCAGATGTTGCTCTTGATCCCGTTGTTTGCGATCGTGCTGACGGTGTTGTTTGACAGGCGTCCGAACGTACGTGAGTTATTTACACTGGCTGCTGGAATCGTGCTCTTGTGGGTGGCAGGTTCGCTGGCGCCGCAGGTATTCGACGGCCAACGGCCTACCTGGTCGTTACCTTTTGAAGTGGTTTCCGGGCTGCCCATCGCTTTCCGGGCAGAACCGCTGGGAATGTTGTTTGCGCTGGTTGCTTCCACGCTCTGGATTGCGACCAGTTGTTACTCGATCGGGTACATGCGGGGGCATCAGGAGAAACACCAGACACGTTTTTATGTCTGTTTTGCCCTGGCGATTTTTGCTGCCATGGGGGCGGCCATGGCAGGGAACATGTTCACGCTGTTTATCTTCTACGAGGTGTTGACCCTTTCCACCTACCCGCTGGTTACCCATCACGGGACCGAGAAGGCCCGTCGCGGCGGACGGACGTACCTGGGCATCTTGCTCTTCACGTCGGTCTCGATGCTGTTGTTGGCGATGGCCTGGACGTGGAACCTGGCCGGGACACTGGATTTTACGCCGGGCGGGATTCTTTCCGAGGGCATGCTCAGGCCCGGGAAGGGCCTCACCACGATTGGACTGGGTACGCTGCTGGCATTGTACGTCTTCGGTACCGGTAAGGCTGCCGTGATGCCTTTTCATCGCTGGTTACCGGCAGCCATGGTGGCACCCACACCTGTCAGTGCACTTTTGCATGCCGTGGCGGTGGTCAAGGTGGGCGTCTTTACGGTGATGAAAGTCGTGGTATATATCTTTGGAACCGATCTGTTGACCAGTACCGGGGTCTCCACCTGGCTGATGTATGTAGCCGGGATGACGATCCTGCTGGGTTCCCTGGTGGCGCTGACGAAGGATAATCTCAAGGCTCGGCTGGCGTATTCAACGATCAGCCAACTGTCCTACATCGTACTGGGCGCGATGCTGGCCAACAGCATGGGCGTGATCGGTGGCAGCATGCACATCGCCATGCATGCCTGTGGGAAAATCACGTTATTTTTCTGTGCCGGGGCAATTTACGTGACTGCCCATAAGACGGAGATCAGTGACATGCGGGGGATCGGGCGGATCATGCCCGTGACGCTGTTCGCCTTCCTGCTGGGATCGATCAGCGTGATTGGCTTACCACCTTTCGGTGGTTCCTGGAGCAAGTGGTACCTGGCGCTCGGAACTGCAGAAGCCGGGCAATTACCACTGATGGCGATCTTGATGATCAGCTCGTTACTGAATATTGCCTACCTGATGCCGATCGTGGTGCGAGGTTATTTCTTGGCGCCTATTGATGGTCCGGAGAAACCGGAGATCAAGGAGGCGCCACTGATGTGCCTGGTTCCCCTGTGTTGCACAGCGGTTGGTGGTGTGGCCCTGTTTTTCTTTGCAGACACAATTTACCAGTGGCTGCTTCCGATTACGATGCTTCAGCCCTGGTGAGAACGACGATGGAATCTGAAAAAAAATATTGGCTCGACAATCCTGGTAACGTCAGGAAGATTCTCTATGCGCTCTATGGAGTCTGGGTGCTCCTGGTGTTGGCTGATTTAGTCTACGAGAAGGAGACGCATTTTCCCGTCGAGGGGTGGTTCGGGTTTTTCGGAATCTTTGGACTGCTGGCCTGTGGTGGCCTGGTGCTGGCATCGAAAGTCCTGCGCGTGTTCCTGAAGCGGAAGGAGGACTATTATGATCACTAGTCTTCCCCCGGGTATCGTCCTGATGGCTGGGGCGCTGCTGGTCGCCCTGTTGCGGGGACGGATGCAACAGGTGGTGCTACTGATCTTGCCGGTTCTTAGTGCGCTTCAGCTGCTGTGCTTGCCGCATGGCACGGCATTGACGGTCGAGGCCTATGGCGTCCAGCTTACGTTGGTTCATATCGACAAGCTGAGCCTCGTCTGGGGCTATATTTTCCATATCGCGGCCTTTGTCAGTGCGCTCTACGCGTTACATGTGAAAGATACTGTGCAACACGTGTCGGCGCTACTTTACGTGGGGGCCGCGATCGGGGCCGTGTTCGCCGGGGACCTGGTGACCCTGTTTGTTTACTGGGAACTGACGGCCATCTCCTCCGTTTTCCTGATCTGGGCCAGTCGTAATGAAGGATCTTATCGCGCCGGTATGCGGTACTTGATTTGGCAGGTTGGCTCCGGCGTGCTGCTACTGTCCGGAATCGTGTTGCATTACCAGGCGACCGGATCGATCGACTTCATGGGCCCGTTCTACCAGGGCAAGAGTGTGCTGGCCGAATTCCCCTGGCGCAGCCCCGGCCTGGGGCCGGTCCTGATCTTCCTCTCCTTTGGGATCAAGGCAGCTTTTCCGCTACTGCACAGCTGGCTTCCCGATGCCTATCCGCACGCGACCCCCAGCGGGTCGGTCTTTCTCAGTGCCTTTACGACCAAGCTGGCAATTTACACGCTGGCCCGAGGGTTTCCCGGGGTCGAGTGCCTGATTTGGATCGGGGCTATCATGACCGCCTTCCCAATTTTCTTTGCGGTCATTGAAAATGATCTGCGCCGTGTGCTCTCCTACAGCCTTAACAACCAGTTGGGCTTCATGGTGGTGGGGATCGGCATCGGAACAGAACTTGCACTCAACGGTACGGCAGCACATGCTTTTGCCCACATTCTTTACAAGGCTCTGTTGTTTATGTCGATGGGCGCACTGCTTTATCGAACCGGCACGACGAAGGGTTCGGAGCTGGGTGGGCTTTATAAA
>JAYGDH010000042.1:0-12326 GCA_046583055.1 Pirellulaceae bacterium
TCATTGCCGGCCCACTGGGTCCAATCCTCTGCTACTAGAAATCCGGGGGTCGCTAGGAGAAGAACGAATAGAGCTGCTGTACTGCGTTTCATTTCCAACCTCGTGAATCATAGGAACGAAGGGATCGGATGCCAAGAAACCTATCTTAGCATTCCAATCCTGAGAGGAAAGCGGTGACCCCCTGCTGCCGGCGTTACCGTCGATTGTGCGGCGTTAACCAGCAGGGGGGCCATCTCCCGGTCAAATTTACGCTTGGCCAGGATCAACACCGTCACCAGCACGCTGGCGATCAGCAATGAGCGTATGGAGCAGGCGAACCACGGCTGTCGTTTTTTCAACTGCGGTATCTCGGTGAGCCAGCAGAGCAGTGGAGCAAACAGGATGACCAGTGCATCCCCGCTCGACAACTCACCAAAAAATCGCCCGATGAAGACCAGGCTAAACAAACCCACAACACCGACTCCCAGCAGTGTTGGCCAGGCCCCCTCTGCCAGCCTGCTCGAGCTCCTGGTAATCGCTCCCACGACCAGGATCGTAGCAAGCAGAGCAGCTGCCCATACCAGGGCCGCCGCTCCCCCCTTGATATAACCTGCCATCATCACGGTCAAACCGGCGCACAGCGTCGAGGCTTGCAGGGCACATGGCACAAACATTCCGGGGAGCCTTCGACACAAGCGGGTCAACAGTCCCCACAAGCCCGCCAGCAATAGCCCACCGACTGTCATCACCAGGAAGGCCTGCCATGCGGTCCAGGCGCGCTCAGCCCCCCCCAGGTAAACCGAACCGTGTAAGAGGACTCGGGGCAGAACCAGTGCCAGGGCCACGCGCAGCGACCAGGCGCCCCATCGTGGGACTGCTGGAATGGCGGCGACCAACTCAACGCCCAGGATCGCCGGCGTGATCAACAGCAAGAACCGTTCCAGCCCGTTCCTGGGAGGCCAGGACAACTGCAACGCCAGCAGACTGTAGCCCAGCACCAGGCCCGCCGCCACTGATAACACGCAGGCTGCATTAAGCCACGTGACCTGCCTCTTTCGCCAGGCTGCCACGATCGCCAGTCCTCCTACGGCACTCGCGATCGCAGCCACACCCATGGCTTTCAGATAAAATAGCGGATCGGGCATCCGTTACTTTCGGACGCCTTCGCAATCGATCATGATCAAGGCCACGTCACCGATTGGACCGATAGCATTCTTATCGAATCCGTAATCGCTGCGCTTGACCGAGAATTGCGTGGAGAAGGCAACTCGCTTGACCTTCTTGAAGTCATGTTCTTTGCCACCCATCAGGACCAGGGTAACTTTCTTGGTCGTGCCGTGCATCGTGAAGTCACCCGTCACTTCATACCCACCCTTGATCGGCTTGGTGCTAGTGCTCTTGAATTCGATGGTCGGGTATTGCTTGGTATCAAAATAGTCAGGTTGCCGCAGGTGCGCGTCACGGGCCTTGTTGGCCGTATCAACACTGGCAGTCTTGATGGTCAGGGAGAACGTCGACTTGGCTGGATTTTCCCGGTCCAGCGAGAACTTCCCGGAAACCTCGTTGAAGCGACCATGAATCCAGCTAATGTCCAGGTGTCGGGCCTTGAAGCTGACCGAGGAATGCACAAGATCATAGTCATATTCGTCGGCTGCTGAACAGGAATTCGCTCCGCCGTGAACCGTGATTCCCAGCGCCAGCGCCATGGCTCCAAGTAAAAACAACTGTCTCATGAGAGTGTTCCTTTCAAAACGTGGTGATATGATTCCTGGCTGTTCGAGTATCGCGTCGCTCGTCATCGTAGCTCCTGGCGGAGTCCACGTAAAGCAATCCGCCAAGGCTCTAACGGGCAGCAGGCCAGGCAGGACCACGCACCTGCCTCGACCCCGTTCAGGACTTCAATGCTGTCAGCATTTTCATCTGGACACCGATCGGTTCATCCAAAAATTCTGCAAAACGTTCGTAGAATTCTGCTACATTTGCGACATTGGCATAATGATCCGAGTTTTCCCAGGTCTTCACAATCCTTCATCGCGGCTTCGTCACCCACCGACTGCACCATCCGCGTGGACTGGTTCATCGACTGTCTGGCGCAAAGAACGATCGCCCCGGGATAGACTTCCCGAGGCGATCATGGACTTCCGTTTCCTGCTGGCTGCAGGTACGGAAACGGGGTATGGCGATTTGACGTCTACTTGCCCTGCAGGACATCCCAGACATCATCGCCATCGGAGCCCTCGTACTCGGCCGGATTCTCGAGCAAGTCATCGATATCGAGGACGATGACCGGGGTATCCTTGGTGACAATAATGATCCAATCGCCGGCAAAGAACACGCCCTCTGCGCAATTCCGTGGTTTCCTACGCTGGAACACTGGCACATCGTAGTTGTAATTATCCAGAGGGAAATCCTTGCCGTCGAGAACGTCGATCGGCAGGTCACCCAGAAATTCCTCGGTGGGGGTCTCCGGGAAAGTCGGTCCCGGGCTCCCGGGAGGCCATGGTCCAATGATGTCCCGAAGCCAGTCAGGAAGTTCACCGAGAATCATATCGTGGCGCGATTTTTCGACGGCTGCATTGGATCGTTGCGGACGGCGAGAATCGACCTTCTCAACATGCAGCTTGCGATCCGCCTTGAAACGAGAGTTCTGTCCGCGTTGCGGCGCTTGGCAGAACGCTTCGCTCGCTCCCAACAAACTCATCACTGCCACCAGTACCAATAGTAACGTTTGCTTCTTCATGATCTTCACCTTTCTCGTCGGGCATCCCTGTTCCACGAAACCTGGCAACTGGCCCGAACTGGTTACCTACACGTTTCGTTATTCACAAATACAAACCCCTGTACCTGCTGCCATTACATAACCTTGCTTGCATCTGCAATCGGGAACCTCGTTTCCTGGTGGTTACCGATCCGTTGCTGCCAGTACAAACACCAGCTCGACAAATCGGCCCCGAAAAAAGAATGGGCGTTTTCTGCACGCACTTATTTACCAGGATAAAAGCTGCCTCGATTCACACGAGATAAGAGACCTCGTGAATCTCCTCGACAAAGGGCCTGCCCGTTCCACCTTCCGACAGAAGCCAGACGGGGGAGCTTTCCGCAGTTGCCGCTTTCACCCGCAGCGCAGATCTTTACCGGGATCGGTAGCAACAGGCCACCGATCACTCGCCAGGTGAACAGACCTCACCACAGTCTGCGGCGTTTTCCTCTTCAATCATGCCGAACGCCACGCGCGCGGTGGCACCGGTGACCCCGCTGTTGATCGACGCCGTGACGGCAACCAGGGCGTTGAGCTCCTCGTCGCTGAAGCCGATTCCACGAGCTTTTTCAATGCGATTCCGTGTGCAGACCTGGCAGCCGCGAGTTAGCGTTACCGCTAGACCAACCAGGTGTTTTTCACGTTCGCTCAGCAACTCGGTACCATGAGTTTGCTTGATGTGATCCACGATCAACGTATCGTCAAAGGCCATAACAGGGTCCTTTCGAGTATGCGGCTGCTAAAATGCTCACTGGTCGCTGGAAGAAACACGCGTCGTTCGCTGCAGGCGAAACTCACCATCATCCTTGCGCGACCGAAAGCTGGAAACAAAGCTGGTGTCGGTGGCTTCCGCCTTGTAGTAGAAGGTGCCTCGACGGCGACTAATATTCGAGGTGCCAACGAGGTGAACCTTGCCATCCTTTTCAGTTGCCTCCAGCACAACGGAATAACGAAAGGGAATAATCTTGGCAAACCGACCACGAAAATTAACCTGGTAATTACCACCCTCGAGCTTGATAAAGGTGGCTCGCAACGGGCCCTTGTGACCGGTGCGCGAGTCATGCCAATTTCCCGCCCAGTTGCCGGACAAGTCCATTCCACGGCTCGTCGCCGGCAGGCAAGTGATCATCGTGGCAACCAGTAACACGGCAGCGAACCTGCGAAACATGATTTTTCTCCTGCGTCTTGCTATTGACGGCCTAGTGGGGGTGGGAATTTCCAGACAATTTTATCGCCTCGCTGGCAACAAGTCTTTCCCCGGGTTTCAGGCGAGGATCACCCAGATCATCGGGGGACTTTATCTTAGCAGTGTTCCCTGCTGCCGCACCCCGGTCCGCGGTAGATTTTCCAATATTTCCTGCTCCTCACGGTAGCGTCCACATTGTTGCAAGATCCCACCAGGAGGGTCGTACCGACACCCCAATCGCTGGCTGCAACCACGGTTGCGAAATGGTAGGATTTCCTGCTAAGCAATATTTCCATGCGAGCAGATTTGCACCCACGCAACAGGATTGCACTCGAAAATAACAATCAATGAACGAACCGACGAACAATCCGCGCCTGGTTTATAACGAATCAGCACTGCTCGTCTTCTCGGGAGCAACCTATGCCCACGAGGGCCCAGAGGTCACCACAGATTGTCCCGTTTGCCAGGAAAAACGGACTTCTTTTTCTACGGAACTGTTCGCGCACTCGATCTGGTTGCTGCTGAGCAACGCCATCATGATCGCAGTCGGTGTCATTGGCCTGATGATGACCAGCAGCATCGTAATCGGCCTGACCCTCTCATGGTTGGCCTGACGGCGTTGGCAATCCGTGGGCTGGGATGAAGCCGATTCCGCCGACCTGCTATCGTTTCCGAAAGGTCTCGCTAATCACGATCCCGGTGACCAGGTCACGCAGGGCGTAACCCTGGCTGGCACACTTGCTGGCGATCTTCTTGATCTCGGCCTGGTCACGGAACGTCATGGAGCGTCCCGTCCCATAGGCCAGCAGTTTCTCGGCCAGGGCCTCGGTGAATCGCTGCTTGCGATCAAGCAGCAATCGTTTCAACCCACGTTCATCCTGGAAAGTTTCTCCCGAGGGCAACTGGCCCGATCCATCAACAGATAATCCTCGCCCCCTGCGCGCGGGATAGCGTGAACGATAGGCTCCCACGGGATCGTAAAACTCCAGTGCAAAACCGGCGGGATCGATCTTGCGATGGCAGTCGGCACAGGCCGCAACGGTACGGTGCTTGTTGAGCTGTTCACGAATGCTGGTCGTACCACGCGTGTCCGGCTCCAGAGGTTGCACGTCGGGTGGCGGAGGAGGAGGAGGCGTCCCCAGGATATTTTCCAGCACCCAGATACCTCGCACGACGGGAGAGGTTTCAATACCATTGGCCGTCAGCGTCAACACGCTGCCCTGGCCTAGCAAACCGCCTCGATGATCTCCTGGTCCAAGGGTCACCTTGCGAAAATGTTCGCCCTGCACCCCCTCGATTCCATAGTGTCTTGCCAGCGCGTCGTTCAGGAATACATAGTCACTGTCAAGAAAATTGAGTATCGATCCGTTGGATTCGAGCAGGTCAGCAAAGAAGAGACGCGTTTCCTGCTTGAAAAATATCTCGAGCCGATCCTTGTAGTAGGACTCAAATGTCTTGGAATCGGGAGGCATGGATCCGAGAATCCTGAGACGCAACCAACTATCGGTAAAATGTTCTACGAAATCGCCTGACCGGGGATCACGCAGCATACGATCCACCTGGGCCGACAGGGTTTGCTGATGATCCAGCTGGCCCCCGGCGGCCGCCTTCATCAACTCGGCATCCGGTGGCGCACTCCAGAGAAAATAGGAGAGTCGCGAGGCCTGTTCATACTGGTTGAGCCGTGGGTCAACCTCGTCATTGCCTTCATCGAGATAGAGAAAACGGGGTGAGGTCAGGATAGCAGCCAGCCCTAACTTCAGTGCCGCTACCCGCGGGGTCCCATTCTTGATTCGATCCTGGATGAACGCCACGTAATGAGCAACCTCGGCAGGCTGCACGGGACGACGGAAGGCTCGCGCAGCAAATCTCTGTACGGACTGTGCGATATCGACCCTGGCCGGGGAGGTTTCTGCACCAAAAAGCAGCCGGTGGCTGGCAGGCGGCCATTGTTCGAACGTGGGGCCCTCGATATCCATGGCCCACACCCGCATGCGAGGTCCCTGGTAGACCTCGGAAAGCAACTTGTTGTCCTTGTTCTTCAGCAACCGGTTCACCAGTTCCTGGGCCTTCGGATTGCCCAACTGGGCTGCATCCAGTTGGGTCTTGGTGGCCCGAATCACCTCGGGATGATACTTCTCGGCCACGCGGCGGATATTCCCCTTGGACGAAACCCCGTTGGTCCAGCTGAGAAACGGAACCGAACCCTTGCCAAGCCACACACGCTGGGTAAAGACCTCGGGAGTCCCGTCGGGCAAGTCCCAGACTTTTACCAGTCGCCGTTCTTCCGCGGCATTCTTGCTGAGCAGACGAGCTTGCGGGGCAATCCACAAGGCCAGTTTCAAGGGGAAGGCCTCAAAACGACGAAACTCACGATGGTCGTAACCGTGATCACGACGATTGGCTGCCGCGGCACGCACGCGGATGGTATACCAGCCATCCTCCGGGGCGCCCCCCTGGGCAACAAACTTCTGGACGAAGTTAGCGTGCCGCTCGCTGGGCTGTCCATGACCAATCTCGATGTACTCGTCATCCACGATCAATCGCCATGTCACCGGTGCACGTTCGTAAGACTTGACCCCGTTAAAATCAGCACCGGTATACTGCCAGGTACGTGACCGGGGCCTTTCCACATTGAAGAAGACTGCCTTCTCGATAGAAGCCTCGGCAACTTCCAGGTAACGCTGCAGCTGGAAGCCGGAGAGGATGAGTGCTTTACCGTTATTATCCAGTCCTTCCTCAGTGGCATCCGCCGGGAAATCGCCGGTCGGATCAAACGCCTCGGTATGCAATCCCAGCAGGTCACGCAGCGTGTTGACGTATTCGAAACGATTGAGCCGTCGCATCGTGGTCGTGGTCGGCTTCCTGGCGTTGGTTTCCTGCTCCAGAAACTCGGTGATCCACTGGACTACCTGTCGCGTCTGGTCTGCCGGCGGCCGGGCGATACCCTTGCCCGCCGGTGGCATGTCCCCCCGGTTGATCGCACCAAGCACATCTTCCAACAACTGTGCCGCGTCCTGGTCCATGGACAGGTTCCCGGGCAGCTGATCCAGGCGACGTTCCCCTTTCTGCATCGTCTTCCCATGGCATCGATAACAATATTGCTTGAAATACGCATTCACCAACGGAGCGACCGCCTCAACAGCATTCACCGGACTGATGACAGCAAACTGAAAAGTGGCAACCACGGCCAAGAGCCGCATCCCGATTCGCCTGTCCGCTTGCTGGTACGCGCGGTTCATCCACGTACCTCCAGGCCCGCCAGGGTACCGCTCGCCAGGCCGAATCGATCTGTCTCGACTCCAAACCGCTGGAGCATGGAAATGAACAGCTTACCGGCCAAGCTCGGCTTATTACCGGATTCATCTTTGAAATACGATCTATGCTCACCATGGCGAAAACCACCGCCGGCCAGGACCAGTGGCAGGTTCTTGTTGGAATGCGAACTGGCGTTACCCATTCCGGAACCGAACAGCACCATGCAATTATCCAGCAAGGTTTTGCCGTCGGGCTCTCGTACTGCCCATAGTTTCTGCAGGAACCTGGCTATTTCTTGGCTGTGAAATTGTTCGATCACCGACAACTCGGTAATGTACTCTGGAACTTTGCCGTGGTGCGTAAGCTGGTGGTATCCCCGGCTGATACGAAAACCGCCGTAGTTGGCTCCGATATCAGCCAACGCAAGGGTCACGACGCGTGTCGAGTCGGTTTCCAGGGCCAGGGCCATGAGGTCGTAATAGAGCGGTACGCGGTCAATGAAATCAAGTTGATTGGCCCCCGCGGGCAACTGGTAATCTACCACTGGTTTCGGTTTTTCCAGCCACTGGCTTGACTGCGTTAACCGCTTCTCGACCTGACGTACCGAGTCAAAATAACGTTCCAGTTTTTCACGATCTCGTGCTCCCACGCGACGCTTGAGCCTGTCAGCATCGGTCTTGACCAGGTCCAGGATACTGGTCCGCGCCGCGTAGCGGGCCTGGGTGCTGCTGCGCAAACGGGGATCCATTTTCTGGAACAACAGGTTATAGATCGTCTCCACATTGGAAACAGGTGGCAACGAAACGCCCGAGGCACTCCAGGAAATCATGTGATTGGGATCGTTTCCGCTGGCCAGCTGCAACGATGAATAGCGGGTCTGCGAGCCTATCAACTGAGCAGCCTTCTGATCAATGCTGACATTGGCTTCAGGCATGCCTGCAGAATTCTTGGACAGCACCCCTGAAAGGTAAGCATGCACACCACCATGCCCTCCCTGGGCATTGATGCCATGGTCCAGTCCAGAGAAAACCGTGAACTGGCTGCGCAACTTCTCCAGCGGAGCCAAGCGCTCACTTAAGCGGTAATCCGGCCCGGTAGTCTCCGGGAAAAACAGCTGGGGGACAAAACCAAAATTCAGGCCGACACAGACCATTCGCATCGGCATGGAACGTGGCCCTGCAGCGTGTCCCATGGCCTCCAGGCAGGGCAATGCCATCATGGCGCCGCCGGCGCCACGCAGCCAGTTACGCCGACTAAGTTCTCGATTCATGGCAAGTCTCCGAAACTCCTGGGCCCGGCCGATCGTGCGGGAACGTCACGCTTTCATCATCATTCAAAACAACGCTGCCTACAAGTCCGACCACTGGGCCTTGCCGGCTTGGATCGTTCCCCTGCATTCGCAGACCCCGCCTGACTTCGTTGCTCCGTGGCAACCCATGGCAACCAATCATTGCTGGCGCTGCTGCTTGAACAACCACGTCATGAAATCCGGCTCCTTGTCACAACGGTCGCTACTGAACTGCGTGGTACCGTTGTTACTACCGGGGATAAACTTACCCGCAACAGCATGCTTATCACCGGCCCAGGTGGTGAACTTCATGTTGCCACCCAGTCGTTTCAGGGCGGCAAACACCTGTTGGTCTTTCGCGATCGGGCAGACCCCGTCCTGATCGCCATGAAAGGCCCAGATGGGAATCCCCTTGATCCTGGCCGGATCGATAAAATCCGCTGTCCTTTTCAACCCGCTGCCGGCCGACGGCCCGGCAGCTGCAAAGTACCCCGGCTCAAGCTGAATAAAGATATAGGTGCCATGCCCTCCCATCGAATGTCCCAGGACATAGATGCGATCCAGGTCGGCCACCGGTAGCCCGTTGATAATTGCCTTGATCTGCTTAAGATGCTGCGCATTCCAGAGCCCCGGGGCCTGCGGCGCCACGACGTAGCAGGGAAAACTGGTCCGACGCGCTTTCTCGGCCAGTTGCTGGTTCCACTGCTTCAACTGCTTGCGATTATCCCTTCCCTTGCCCCCGGCTCCGTGCAGGGAAAGGATCACCGGGTATTCCTTGCCAGCTGCAATACGGATCGGCTTCATCACCCGGCAGGGTATTCCCCTGGAAACAAGAGGCTCATACAGTTCTCTCCACTGCTGCGCTGCAACGTCAACAGGAGTGATGAGTAGAGCCGCTAAAACAACGATACGTACGAGCATAATTTTCTTCCCGGGAAGTTGACCCTCTGGCCTTCTTCCATCTTCACCCTGGCAGGCAACGCTTGCAAGGCCTCCAAATTTCCACTCATCAAACTAGCCGGTCCCGAAATCGTCCCGTATACTGATGTTCATGCGTTTACCATTACTTTTCGCAACTTGCCTGGCCATCTTCTGGGGAGGACCGATCACGGACCTGCCCGCTGAGCCTCCTTCGGACGAGGAGTTGCAACGGATGGTTTCGCTGATCAAGCAACTTGAGGACCGGCAATTTGCAGTGCGTGTGTCGGCCGTAAAGCAACTGATAGTATGCGGCGAACGGGCGTTGCCGGTTGTTCGTAGGATCACGGCTAACAGCAAGAACCCGGAATTGCGTTATCGCGCCAAGTATATCATTCGAAGTATCATGCTCGCACATTCCACGAGCAAATCGACGGGCCTGGAGACGGTGATCATCGACGCGGGCGATTTCCAGATGGGGTCGCCTCTCAAGGAACCGGGACGTCGCGTTGACGAGATTCCGCACCGAGTGCGTATTAACCAGCCGTTCCTGTTAGGCAAGCACGAGGTGACGCAACGTCAGTTCCAACAGGTAATGGCCTTTGCACCAAGTCATTTCATGAATACCGCTGACGGCAGAACAAAAGTGTTGCAACTCGATACCAGCGAGTTTCCCGTCGAGCGAGTGACCTGGTTTGATGCGGTTTCCTTTTGCAATCGATTGAGCAAGCGAGATGGTTACACGCCGTACTACAAGCTGACCAATGTACAGCATGACGAAAACTCGATTAAGCAGGCAGTCCTGACGATCGAAGGTGGAAACGGCTACCGCCTGCCGACGGAAGCGGAATGGGAATATACCTGCCGCGCCTCAACCATCCAGCGATTTCACTTCGGGAGCATCTCTAACAATAAAAAGGCAAACTTCGTTGCCAGGGGCCCATCCTTTTACGGCACACGGAGCAAGGCAAAATCAATGGGCCGAACCGCAAAGGTTGGCAGTTACCAGCCAAACATCTGGGGCTTGTACGACATGCATGGTAACGTCGCCGAGTGGTGCTGGGACTGGTACGCCAGGGACTACTACGCCCATGCCGACCCCAAGAATCCAGCCGGACCGGACGGTGGGCATCACCGCGTGCTACGCGGCGGCTCCTGGCTGGTCAACGAAGCAAGCTGCCGATCCGCAAGTCGGTTCTATCTGACTGGCGATCAGCGCAAGTATTTTGCCGGCTTCCGCGTGGCCAGGACTCCGTAATCACGCTGCTGGCACGATTCAGACCGCGGGGAAAACCAACCGATGCAAGCGACTCGCCACTGGACCTGGGTAGGGCTTTTCAGCGGGTATCTTTGGCTCTCCCTGGGAAACACCGGGGGCCTCGGCGAAGAACTGCCAGCGACCAACAAGCTGGCCATGAAGTACAAGGATCATAACGTCGTCCTGGTGAGCTTCGATGCCCTTCAAGCCGCCCACGTGGGTTGCTTCGGATACCCACGCAAGGTGACCCCGTTCCTGGATGGGATTGCCAAGAACGGATTCACCTTCACCAACACCATGTCGGTCGCCTCCTGGACCGTTCCTGCCTCGATGACCTGGTTCACCGGTGTCTACCCATCCGAGCATCGCATGACCAACAAGTACGCGGTATATAACGACCAGGAAAAGAAACTTGCCAATCTCAAGGAACTGTCGCCAGGCCTAATGACGCTGGCCGACATCATGAAACAAAATGGTTATGCGACGGGTGGCTTCACTGGCAACGCAGGGGTTAGCGGCGGTTTCGGTTACGAACAGGGGTTTGATATTTACTACTACCCCAGGGGAAAGTTTGGCAGCATCGAGCAAAGCATCCCCAGGGCCATCCGCTGGCTACAGGACAACAAGCAGCAGAAGTTCTTTCTCTTCCTACATGGCTACGACGTCCATGGCCAACGCACGCCAGCGGCAGGTTACGACTATCGTTTTGTCGACCCCGGCTACGACAGGAAATATACCGGGTCCGAGTTGGAACAGGAAATCCTCAGGGAGGAAGGCCTGGAAAAAGGAAAGCTTACATTGCGGGACGACGACGTGCGTTTCTGGCGAGCTGTCTACGACGAGAAGATCCAGCGGATGGACAAGGAGTTCGGGAAATTCCTGGCCGCCTTTGACAAGCTGGGCCTGACCGATAAGACACTCTTTGTGTTGACCTCGGACCATGGCACCGAGTTCTACGAACACCGTCGCTTCGATCATGGTTTCACGCTGTACGACGAATTGATTCACGTGCCACTAGTCATCAAGCTGCCTGGCCAGGCCCACGGCAAGGTCATCGCGGACAGGATCAGCAGCATCGACATAATGCCCACCGTTCTTGATTTACTCGATGTCCAGGTGTCCGCCAAGGCAAAACAACAGTTGCGCGGGGTGAGCCTGACACCAACGATGCAGGGAGAACCCGCCAGGAGAAACGTCTTCTCCGAGACCGACTACCGGGATTACACCTTCAAGCGCTCGCTCCTGACTCCCGACGGCTGGAAATTGATCTACACGCTGGAAGACAGGAGTCGAGAACTTTACCACCTGACAGACGATCCTGGCGAGACCTTGAACCTGGCTGATAAACGACCAGTGATTGCCGATCGATTGCAGCGAGAACTGTTCGCGCACTTCAAATCCATCGGCCATGACCTGCAGGCCAAGACCTGGAAGCGGGGACTTAAACCCGTCTACCGTTCACAGGCCAAGGGCTCGCCGTAACACTGATTACCAGCGGCCAGGTTAGCAGGCTGCAAAGCCCCGGCGATATCCGCTTGTCCCGGTTTCCCGGATTTGATGCAGGGCGATGCATGCTAGGTGCCGCAAAAAGTTTCACAAACGACTTCATCAGGCGTCGGCGCGGCTTCATAATCACTGAATTCCACCTGTTCGGTGAAGGGCTGTTGCAAGACCTGGTGGA
>JAYGDH010000211.1:0-13138 GCA_046583055.1 Pirellulaceae bacterium
CATCAATCGCCACTGGAATATCAGCAACCTTCTGGATACGTATCGCATCCCCGATCACCCATTTCCCGCTTGCCTGGTTGCTTAATTCAACAGTCAGGTCACCGTCTGGCACACGATACGACCCCAGGCTTTCCCAGGTAACTCCGGCATCTGTCAGGTCATCCGGAGCCTGTTGTTGATTAACAGGCACGACAGCCTGCACACCATCAACATTCTTGATCGTGTAAGGTGCGTTGGTAGGTCGCAAAGATGCGACCGTCCAGTTTGTCCACACCTGGTACTCACCCCTGTTGAGACCGGAAAAACTCCACGCTGCGGTTTGAAGTGATCCGATGTTGGCATAGTGGATGTCCCCCTGGTAACCCGACTGGCTGTAAGGATTGAATCCAGACGTGGCCGTAAAGCCTGGATCACCGTTATCCAGGATGAAAACCGGGTTCAGGATTTCCATGCTGGTGGAACCATACGCAATCTGGCTGGGCGGTACGGTCGAGGGATCGGCATCGTAAAGCAACGTATCGTTACTGGGAAGGTTATCTGCCTGGTTCGTAGAAAATGCTACCGTGCCAGCTCCCGTGGCAACCATCGGCAAACGCGCCAACAGGAATCGGCTGTCCCCCAGTTCGTTCATACCTGCAACGCTACCTAGTTCATCCACGAGTCCAGCCACGGACGTATTTCCACTGGGGACATTGGGATACTCCTGGCCGCGCTGAATCGCACCGTCCAGGGCAACGCGAGCATCATCGTAGAGTAAATCTGCATAGGCCGCGAACACGCCATCCGGTTTCACCGTACGTTTATCCTGAACGTACATGTCGAGGTAGAAATTATCCCCGTAATTAATCGAGGCCGTTTCATCACCGTTCAGGTCTGTTGCCACGAGCGTGTATTCCACCAAGGTGGTTAACATGCACCGAGGCTCCAGGTTTTCCATGCGGGGGCGAAATAACGATCTCTGCCAACCCGAAAATTTTCCTGAAGATCTACGAGAAACTTTCTTCTTTCGACGCTTTGCCATGTTCTTGCTGTTCCTTAGCATATTCGTGCACGCACCGCCGTACTCTCGTACAGGCAATTAAATGCCAGCGCAATCCTGCCCCAGTTAACCAATCTTGAAACTAACGAAAGTTCCAAAATCTTACAAATAATTGGTTGATTACCAATAGAAATTACCAGCCTGCTTTCAGACACTCGATTCCCCGCTAAACTCGGGCCCATCCTGCCTTGGAACAGGTTGTTTCCAGCAGGGAAGATACCATAATTTGTCTTGTGGGAAACACGGTAATATTCGTCTGAAACAGGTAAAACCTGCATTCCAAATCAGAACAGCCAAGTGGAACAAACTGAGTTCCATGCGATCCCCCTATGAATTCACAACCCATTTCAGCCAACTTGTGCATCTTGCCTCTCGCCTTGTCGTGATTCTGCCAACTCAGCACTGTGTACGAACGCTCAATGGACTCCGAAACGGAGCCTGGCTGTTGCCGCCAAGACTTGCCCTTGCTGCCCCGGAATGCTTTCAGTAGCTTACCGACGTTCATTCTCAGGGTGGGAACTCTCGGATAATCGACCGTACTACAATCTTGTTCATCGTTACATAGATCGAGTTTGACATGGATATTACCATCGCCATCTGCACCTGGAATCGAGCTGATTTACTCGATCAAACGCTCGAGCGATTGCAACAATTGGTCATCCCGGAAAACCTGCAATGGGAAATCGTGGTCGTCAACAACGCCTGCACGGACCAGACCCCGGAAATCGTGGCTCGTCACCAGGAACACTTGCCTTTACGGATGGTGATGGAACCTGAACCGGGGCTCTCCTGTGCTCGTAATCGAGCCGTCCAGGCAGCCCGGGGACGTTGGATCATCTGGACGGATGACGACATCCTGGTAAGCAACCAGTGGCTTGCCCAGTACTGGAAGAACATTCACGATTTACCGGACGCTTCATTCCTGGGCGGTCCCATCACTCCCTGGTACGAGATCACTGCACCGGATTGGGTAACGGTTGGCTGGAAAACGGTTTGTGCTGCATACGGTTTTCGCCAGCTGGGTGATAAGATCCGCCCCTTTACGCATCGCAAGTTACCGTTCGGCGCCAATTACGGCATGCCCCTGGATATCCAACGGCGCTATCCCTACGATCCTGACCTGGGACGCAAGCAAACTGAAATGTTGTCCGGTGAAGAAACGGTCGTTCTCCGCAAGATGCTCGCCGATGGGCACCGGGGATATTGGCTTCCTGAAGCAAGTATCCAGCATTTCATTCCAGCAGATCACCTGACGCTGGATTACGTCAGCCGCCAGTTCCACGGGTTTGGACGCACGGCAGTCCTCATGGAACAGCGAAGCAAAACCAGTCCTTCACGCATTCCGTTTTCAAGAAGATTTCGCTGCTACTGCAAGGCCCTCATGTACTCCGCGATCTATGGGTTGCTGAAACGCACCGCTGGCCCACGCTGGTGGGTTACTTACCTGGCCAAGGCGAATCGTCGCTGGGGCCGGATCAGTGCCTATCGCGAAATCAACCAGGAACCGGCAGACACGACCCCCGCGCCACAACGCATGGCTGCCTAGCAGCAAGTCGTTTCAACGATCCGCTATTCCCCTGCCCTGTCGCCCGGGTCGATCACTTGACGTAACTGGAGTTGCTCCACCAGGTCCACAACCCCGGCAAAGCGGATTGCATCCCAACCGGCTGCTCGTGCTGCGATCACATTTTCGGGACGATCATCGATCAGCAGCAATTCGGCGGGTTGCCGACAGGCTTCTCGTGCTGCGACCGCATAGATTTCCGGATCAGGCTTGAGACAACGAACCTGGTAGCTCAAGACGAATGTCTCAAAACAGGTCTCCAGCCAGCGAAACCCCAATGCCTGGATCCACTCCCAGTGCGCCTCGCAGGTATTGGAGAGCAACCCGAGATGGCAACCAGCAGCCTTCAGGCCCACGACGAGCTGGATTACCTCCTGAGCGGGTTGAAAGATATCGCTGGCGGCTTTCATCAACAAGTCATAATCCGGTTGCACCTGGAGTTGCTGACAAAATGACTCGTAAAATTCCTGCGACGAAAGTTCTCCTCGCTCGTAACGCAACTGCATCGAATCCTCGAAAACAGTCTCCCGGACTATGTCCGGCTCGACCTCACACAACCGGGCCATTTGCTGCCAGGCAACCTGGTGATCGAAATTGAGCAGCACGTTGCCCATGTCAAAGAAAACGAACCGGTCCGCTCTAACATCCGTCCCTGGGTGGTCCATGCCGACCGTCTCCTGGAGCCGGGTGCACAGGCACGCCCCGGTCATATCATGTCCACTCAAAGAGGCTTGATGCGGATATTTCGATAGGATACCACGGATGGATTTCCGCCGTGAATCTGCAGCCCGATAATTCCCTTGGCTGCAATCTTGGCATCTTTCTCCCTGTAATCAACCGTCCGGTATCCATTGAGCCAGATTTGGATACGATTTCCCTGGCAGTGAATGACTAGCTGGTTCCAATCATCCTTCTTGAGATTCTTGACGATCAGCTGCTGGTCTCCCTCGGCCAGCATTTTTCGTCGGCGCGACTCGTCATAGAGTGCGCCCCAGATCAAGCCCGGCTTCCAGCTTCCCATGTCACACTGGTAACCGATTACTTCATGATGATTGGGAATTCGACGGCTACGAAACTGAACCCCCGCGTTGTTTCCTGTCCCCATCAGCTTGGCATCCAGTCGCAACTCGAAATCACCATAGGTTTTCTTCGTACAGAGAAATTCGTTGCGAGCAATGGCCTTGTCGAGGGAACCAGCTACGATTGCCCCTCCCTTCACAGAAAACACGTCCTGCTTCCCTTCCCAGCCGGCAAGCGTCTGGCCATCGAAAAGGGAGACAAATCCAGGCTCCGCTGCCAACAATCGATGTGAACCGGCCATGGCCAAGATTCCCAGAATCAACATCGAAACTATGCGAAAAGCAGGCATCTCAAGTCCCTTTCATTAGAGTCATGACAACCAACCATCCCTCGGACATCACCGGAAACCGGCTGAGGGTTATCGAGCATACCTGATTCGACCATGCTAAAAAAGTCGCCTCCCGGCTTCCCTGATTGCGACTTAAAAGCCTCCTGCCACCATGGTAGCGTCTTCAGGCTGGCACGTCTAAAATACGTGTTTGCCTGCCAGCAGGTTGGCCGACAAGATCATTATTAACCCTCGTTGATCCCCTGCAAGGAATGATTCATGCCAGAGCCCTTGAACAAGTACAGTTCCCGCATCACCCAGCGTAAAAGCCAGGGGGCTTCACAAGCCATGCTCTATGGCACCGGGATGACTGAAGAAGACATGAACAAGGCACAGGTCGGCATTGCCAGCGTCTGGTATGAAGGAAACACCTGCAACATGCACCTGAACGACCTCGCCCTGCACGCCAAGCGGGGCGTCACGGAAGCCAACCTGGTGGGCATGCGATTTAACACGGTCGGTGTCAGTGACGGGATCTCCATGGGAACCGAGGGAATGAGTTATTCCCTTCAGTCACGAGACCTGATTGCCGATTCGATTGAAACCATGATGGGAGGTCAATGGTATGACGCCCTGATTGCCCTGCCCGGATGCGACAAGAACATGCCGGGATGCATCATGGCCATGGGTCGTCTCAATCGACCTGCCCTGATGGTCTACGGTGGAACGATTAAACCGGGAACTCTCGACGGCGAGAAACTGGATATTGTCTCTGCTTTCCAGTGCTATGGCCAGTTTCTGGCCGGCACCATTGATGAATCGACCCGGCACGAGATCGTCAAGCGTTCCTGTCCAGGCGCAGGAGCCTGTGGAGGCATGTACACGGCCAATACGATGGCCAGCGCGATCGAGGCCCTCGGAATGAGCCTGCCCTACAGCGCATCGATTCCCGCTGAAGACGAGGCTAAGGCCGCTGAATGCCACCAGGCAGGCCAGGTGATCCTGAACCTGCTGGAACGTGACATCAAGCCTCGCGACATCATGACTCGGAAGGCCTTTGAAAATGCCATGGTCGTCGTGATGGCAGTGGGCGGGTCCACCAATGCCGTCCTGCACCTGATTGCCATGGCTCGTTCCGTGGACATCGATTTAACCATTGACGACTTCCAATCCGTCAGTGATCGGATTCCCTACCTGGCCGACCTCAAGCCCAGTGGACGCTATCTCCAGGAGGATCTGCATCACATCGGCGGAACCCCCGGCGTTATGAAATACCTGCTTGAAAAGGGCCTGTTGGAAGGTGACTGCCTGACCGTTACCGGCCAGACCCTGGGGGAAAACCTGGAATCACTGCCGGGGCTCGATGAAGGACAGACTATCGTGAAACCCATTGAAACACCGATCAAGGCCACGGGACATTTACAGATCCTCAAGGGCAACCTGGCACCGGAAGGGGCCGTCGCCAAGATCACTGGCAAGGAAGGACTGGTCTTCACCGGCACTGCGAACGTCTTTGATTCCGAGGAAGCAATGCTGAGTGCCCTGGAAGAAGGAAATATCAACAAGGGGGACGTCATCATCATTCGTTACGAGGGCCCCCAGGGTGGCCCGGGGATGCCGGAAATGCTGACTCCCACCTCTGCCATCATGGGAGCTGGACTGGGATCCGATGTGGCCCTCATAACCGACGGGCGTTTTTCAGGTGGCTCTCATGGATTCATTGTGGGCCACGTCACACCCGAGGCCCAGGTCGGAGGACCGTTGGCACTGGTACAAAACGGGGACTCGGTGACGATCGATGCTGAAAACCGACGCATGGACATGGACGTCAGTGATGCCATACTGACAGAACGTCGGGAAGCCTGGGAAGCGCCTCCCTTGAAAGCCACCCGCGGTACACTCTACAAGTACATCAAGAACGTGAAGTCAGCATCCGAAGGATGTGTCACGGACGAATAAACAAGGAAAAGAAGCTCCCCATGAGCACACTCGATACTCTCATTGAAGTTTGCCAGTTCAACCGCAGCCGCACCCACGCATTACTCAAGTCGATCGAGGAGACGGAAGCACCGCCAACCGTACTCGGCTGGCGTCCCGGGCCGGAACGCGCTCATATCGCCTGGCAACTGGTACACGTTGGCGTCACCGAGGAGCTATTTGCCACGCAACAACTGGCACAAAAAGATACTGCACACCACCAGGAATTGTGGGAACGCTTTCGCGGCGGCAGTACTCCGGACAATGACATTCCCGAGGCCGCTACTATTCGCCAGGTACTCGAGGATGGCCGCGCACAGCTTCTGGAAACACTGGCCGACTTCAACGAGGACCAGCTATCGGAAATCGTCTGGACTCACCCGCAGAGCAATCGCGATCTAACACTGCTAACCGTGCTCCACATCCTGAACTGGCATGAGGCTCACCACCAGGGGCAGGCACACATCACGTTTAACCTGTTTCGTGCCCAAACCAGTTAAGCCCGGGTGAGCAACTCATCAGATCCTTTTACCAGTTCCCTTGGTGAGTGCCATGAAGGCGGATTCCAGGTTCACTTCCTCTTCGCGGAACAGGGTCAGTCGGTGGCCAGCCTGGACAAGAGCTACGGACAATTCGCTATAATCGGTCACCTCCGAGTTAAGCGACACGGACAGGAGACCTGCCTCCTCCTCGATAGAATCGACGTCGACATGCTGCTCCAGGATTTTTCCAGCTGCATCCAGGTCTCCCGTGACACCAATCTTCAGAACGATTCGTTCTCGCACCTGCTGCATGACTTCGTCTACAGCAGAATTAACCGTCATCACGCCTCGATCGATGATACCGATCTTGTTACAGACGTCAGCCAGTTCGGGCAGGATATGGCTGGAAACGATGATCGTCTTCCCCATTTCTCCCAGCCGCCGCATCAGGTTTCTCATCTCGATACGGGCACGCGGGTCCAGACCACTGAGTGGTTCGTCCAACAGTAATACCTGGGGGTCATGCAAGAGCACACGGGCCAGGCCCAGTCGTTGAGTCTGACCGCGTGACAACGTATTGGCAAAAGCATCACGTTTGAAATCAAGATCTACAATTTCCAGCATTTCCTCACAGCGTTCTCGTCGGGCTGGCCCCTTGATTCGATAGGCTGCGGCAAAAAATTCCAGGTACTCAATAACCTTCATGTCATCGTACACGCCAAAAAAGTCAGGCATGTAGCCCACGAGCCTGCGAATTTCTTTCGGCTTGTTATAGATCGAATATCCACAGACGTAGGCCTCACCCCAGGTGGGATTCAGCAGGGTGGCGATAATTCGCATGGTGGTTGTCTTGCCGGCACCATTGGGTCCAATGAAACCGAACAGGTCACCTTCTTTAAGGTCCAGTTCGATCTTCTGGATGGCAAACATCTCTCCATATTTTTTCGTTAAATCAACGGTCTTAATCACGAGCGTGTCACCCTTTCTGTTTCCTCACACTATCTGCAGTATCACAACGGTCTCAGGGAGCTGCTGTCGAAATCGGAAATACCAACCGAAAATAAGTCCACGTGTCCAGAGTCGACTCGAGGGGGGGGCTCCCATTGGCCACCAAACTACTTCCCTGCCCCGCAGCCCTGCCAACGAGGATTGCCCGGTTCGAGTCCAGTCGCTCACTCAAGTCAAGAAATTCCTGGTAGCGATGTGTCATTTTCGTGTACCTTGCACCGCCTGCCTTTTCATGAAACATCAACATCTCCACGATGCGGGGAACATCAAAGTCCGATGCCGACCACGCCTGCATGGCTTCCGCCCGCTGCAGCATTCTTCTTCGCAGCAGGTAAGCTTCCACTGCCCGTACGGAATCTACCAGGCTACTGATGCGCAGGACCTGTCCTGCCTCCACGTCATTATCGATCACGTAAACCTGGTTCCGATGGTACAGGCGACATTCCTGCAGAGCAAACGAGAAGGGATTACTGACCTCGCCTTGCAAGACACCCTGACGATCAAAGTACAACCCGGATACGACATCCAGCGAACCTTTCCCCCACCAATGTGCGCTGAGCCCTCGACACGATGAATCCCGGATCGGTAAACCCTGGATATGCCCCATCCCCGCGTCGACCTGGCCGTGCGTAAGGCTGACCCCGTACTCCTGCTCAATGGACGTACTCGTGGAACGTGTATCCAATCCGCCCAGGCCATTTCCCGGCAAACCCTGCCAGGAACAAAGACCTGCCAACTGGCCCGTCTCTAACTGCTCCGCGGCCCGAGGCTTGATCTCAAAATCATAGACTCGTTGCAGCGGGCTCAACACGTAAGCCCACGTAGTTCCACGCAACTGCGATGTTTCCACATCATAGTCAATGATATCCAGCTGATTGATATGCACTTCCTGTGTCTTGAAACTAGTGGACATCAGGAGCGTTAGCAACGAAAATCCCAGGACTATCGAGGGAAACGTGATCCATGACCAGTGCAGGCGATTCCACTTTCTCAGCAACAGGTAGTCCAGGGGCCCGATCAATACCACGTAAGCGACCAGCAGCCCCACGATCCAATAAAAACGTACCACCGTCACGCCCTTGAACTGGCCCAACGCCGCACGCAACTGACCACTTAAATCGCGGTAACCAAAATGGGACACCTGTGAAGCCATCGTTGAACTACTCTCCGCCGAACCGGATCCCTGCTCACCCAACGTGAGCCGCCGCAACAACCGGGATCTCGCCGGCCAGTCCACAAACGGGGCCAGGTCCAGATCGACCGCCACAAACACGATATCCCCAAAACCAACCAGCTTACGTATCACCATCGGTCGCTGGCCGGCATCGCCAACACCATCGTAGACTTCGATCCGGCCCTGGACATCCTTCAACACGGTCATGGCCGTTTCCCCGGAAGAGGCCCCCGTTTCCAATGGATCCTGGGCACCGGCATACATTTCCAACCCGGAAGTCTTCCACTCTTTCTCCATAAACTCGAAACGACCTGGTATCAAATCTCTCCAGGGACTGTCCTGCTGAGTCAATACGCTGCCTCGCAAACCAACACAAATGACTATTTCCCCGCCTAGCCGCAACCATCGCTGAAGAGCCTGAAAGCGTTCCTCGGTCAACCCCTCCAGATAACTGGCATGACTCGTCGTTACGACAATCTGTCGGATTCCTTCCAATCCATACCAACGATCGGGAAACGTACGAAAGTCATCCAGGTGAGCTACCTGCACGGACTGCCCCTGGGTTCCCAGGGCCTGCTTTAATGCCAGGTTAGCACCGATCACAAGTACACGGTCCATCGTTGATTCGATCAACTGCGGCAACTGGCTCCGGGAATATTCGGCACGGACCACGGTGGCACCGTCAGCCAACAAGCGCACTTGTAACCCGCTGTCAGGCCGTCCGAATTTGACATACCCCGTGACCCATTCTTTTTCCCCGGCTGCGATTGTAAGAGACCCCTCGGCGAAATCACGGTAGGTCGTGGTGAGGCCATCAGGGTCCGCGGCAGCAAGTTCCAGCTTTCCGAAAAACTCCTCGTCACCGGCCTCGACATGAATGCGCACCGGAGTCCAGTAACCCAACTGGCTTTGGTCATCCAGGCCAACCCTCAATTCGAGGATCCTGGGAGCAGCTGTGGAAACGGACCCGCACAGCAAAACCAGGCAAAAGACCAGTCCAACAGGCGAAAGGGTTTGCCGCATCATCAAGGGATTCTATGCCTGCCCGTGCAACGGTTATAAACATCGATGACCAGCCACAACTGCGGCCACCACTTCTTCCAGCTTAATCTCGCCAGGTGGGAGCAGGAATGCCCCGTGTCCAGCAAAACCCATTATGGCTTTTCATCATCGGAACACCCGCAGACATATTGCCCACAACCCGGACAACCTGCCCCATATTTTTGCTGGATAGCTGTCGTCAAGTCGACCCCGGCGACATTGGCAATCGTGGTCAGCCAGGCCAGTACGTCTGCAAACTCCCCCTGCTTCTGCTCCTGGGTTCCCTCCCGTAGTGCACCCGCCAACTCACCCACTTCTTCCATCAGCCACATGAACGTGCCATCGATACCACGAGCAACATCCTTTTCGAGGTACATTGTTCGAATCAGCGACTGGAAATCGGACAATGAAATCAAGGCTGGTGAAGAGTCTCGGGATTCGCTCACGCTGTTTATTCCTTCACTAAGAACCTGCCTGGGGACCTACTATCACCGCGGACCGCAGTTACCGTACTGGATCCACGAAATCCTGACAACCATAATTCCCGGCCAACTGGTTGCTGGCTGGTGCCCTTTGCAAAGTAGAAGACTGGCTTACAATAGACACGCGCGATCCTCAAGCGACCGGCAAGCTCGGACAGGCAGACAACATCCATGGCAGAATACCAGGGCGTCGCAAAAGTCGGCGATATCGAAGAAGGGACAGGAATGGCTTATGCCGTCAATGGACGCATGGTGGCGGTCTTTCGTGAAAACGATAAGTACTTTGCCATCGATGACATGTGTCCGCACATGGGAGCCTCCCTGGCCCCTGGCTACCTGCAGGATGGCGTTGTCACCTGCCCCTGGCATGCCTGGAGATTCTGTGTTCATGACGGCACATGGTGTGACAATCCCAAGATTGGAATTGATCGGTTTGACGTTCGCATTGAAGGAGAAGAGATCCAGGTGGCAGTTCCCGACACACCGCCGCCAAGCGAACCGATTCCATAAAAAAACGCGGCATGATCATAGACCATGCCGCGTCGTGAACACCAGACAGGTAGCCTACTTGTCCTCGGCGATCGACATCACCATCTTGATCTTCATCACCTGCGTGATGATATTATCCTGAATCGTGATCTCCATCTCCATGTTCTGATCGATGACACTACGTGCCATCTGGCCACGCACGTTATCGAAATACATGGTTCCCTTGGCGTCCTGCTTCTTGATCTTGATCTTTGCTCCGCGCAGGGCGGGATTGTCAACCTCGCCAAAATTCATCTTGAGTGTCAAATCGATTTTGTCGAGCACCTTGCCGGAAACCGTCTCTTCACCACCATAAGTGTACCTGGTTTCCACGACCTGCTTCCCCAACGGATTCGTCTGGGAAAAACTGTTGGTCCAGGTATCTCCCTTGTCGACCGAACCAGGAAAGACCGTCGCTCCCTGGCTCACCATCTGCTTGAAACTATCTTCATTAAAAAACCCTTGTAACGCGGCACCGGCGGGGGTTTCGGAAAGCTTCTTGAAAAATTCCTTGGGAACCTGCACGTCGATATACTTGCCATTGGCCGCCATCTTCGCTTTGAATTCGATCGACTGGAGGGCCTTGAAGAGAGGCGCCACCTCGGCCAACGCACCTTCCGGTTTCTTTTTCGATGCACTGTCGTACTTCATCGAAGCTCCTGGAGGGCCCTGCATGTCCATGAGAATCCGGGAGATCTTCATCGTGATATCGGCAACACCGTCGGAACTCACTGCCTTGATGACCTGCTTCATTTCAATCTTCTGGTTTATTTTTATACTGATTTCCTGGCCTACGACATTCATTTTCATGTCGATATCCTGATCCATCGTATAGGTAAACCTGTCACCCGCCTTGAACTTGTACGTCAGGGTTTTGCCAGCCTCGACCGTTGTACTGCTAGCCACAAACACCATCACAGCACACACCAACAGCACCATGGATTGTAGATAACGTTTCATCATTTCAATCACCTTTCACAAAATTTTGAACCGTGTAAATCGTCACAGGAAGATTGCTTTCCCGCAGTTACAACGGCCAAGAAAACCAAGATACCCGTCAGAACCACTCGATTTATAGGCTGCCGGGACCGTAACATCCAGAGCCGACACCCCATAAAACATTTTTTTCACTATCCCCGAGGCTACTTACCCCTCCGGACGGTGGTCTCCAGTCGACTCGTCACCCGACTGGTTAACTGCAGATCCCGATACCGCGACTGGGTCACCATTTGCTGCTTTATCTCGCTGCGAAGCAAATGCCCCTGGCTGGATGCAAAAAGGATCTCTCCCGCTATTTCTTGCGACTCGATCCTGAGATCGTTTCCTGACGATCCTTTCTCTTTCAGGGGAACCAGTTCGATTTGACCATGTACCTGGATCTGTGCAGCAGCCACTCCCGCATCCTCCACATCCTTAGCATAACGGTAGCGGGTCTTCGTTTTCAAATCGCCCAACGGTGTGCCCACCGCCTCGACTGCTTCCCATTGATCTCCCTGCTGCACCACCTTGGCTGGCAAGACGCCGTGAGATTGCCTCAGGGTCTGCGCCAATCCCTGGCGGGTGAAAACATCCTTCAAGCGACTTTCCTGTGGAATGCGTTTCAACGCAGCCTGCATCTCGGGACTCGCGATCACCTCCTGGACAATTCCACGTGACGTCATGCGCACCCGGAATGTCTTTCCGATGACCGGGCCCAGGGCAGCCGCAATTTGAGCTGCCTCACCCACTGGCTTCGCGCGGCTCGCTGAATCATACGACACCTTCTCAACCCCAGGATTCTCCAACTCCAGGCGAATTCGCGTGAAAGCCTGCTCCATGGTAGCCGTTCCGGCGTCATCCACCTGCATGACCTTCCACTGCATCACCATGCCCATATGCAGTCGCACCTGGATGGATTCCTGGCCTGCCTGGGTCTTGCTGGATGTCGTTTGATCAAAAGACACCTGGTACTGCGTACCAGGCTGAAATTTCCATCGCAGCGCCTGCTGGGCCTCCACCGAGGTCCCGCAAACGAGGCCGAGAGCCAAGTAACCACAGCTGCCAACAAGAAGTCGATATGCCGGATTCATCCCATCACCGCTCACGGGTTTTGACAACTACAGTTCAAACGACTCCCCCGGTTCCAGCACCAGGGGTTCTGCCTCGGTCTCCTGGCGTACCAGGCTTGCCCACTGCCCGGCATCCTGCTCGATGGGCGGCCATGTATTGTAATGCGCCGGCACCACGCGGATCGGTCGCAATAACTGGACCGCTTTCACGGCATCCGCCGGGCCCATGGTAAACAAATCGCCAATCGGCAGAACCGCCACATCAATGCCGGCATCTCCAATCTGCTGCATATCCAGGAACAACGCCGTGTCGCAGGCAAAGTATATTTTCTTACCCTCGATCGTAAGCAGGAAACCGGCCGGATTCCCACCATAGGTACCGTCAGGCAATTGAGAACTGTGATGAGCTAACGTCATCTTCAGATGACCGAAGGGAAGCATGACACC
>JAYGDH010000179.1:0-5539 GCA_046583055.1 Pirellulaceae bacterium
ATCACGGCCAACGTTTTTGAGACGCTGGTGCAACTTGCAACGGCGCCCGACGCTGCCCTCCAGATCAGTGCTTTCCGCTATTCTCCGGTGGGCATGAGTGGCATTCGTTCCGTCAGTTTTGAGCTGCATGAGCAGGTCCAAGGCACGATGGACCACGTCTTTTGCCAGGCCGGCGGCGGTGGTCTGGCCATGGGAACAGCCGAGGGGTTCCTGCAACTGGTTGCAGAGGGAGAACTGGAACGCACGCCCCGGGTCCATGCCGTCCAACCCAGGGGCAATGACACGATCTCGGGGGCTCTGAGAGAAGGATTGCCTCGCGGTCGGAACGTCCAATGCACCACGAAGATTAGTGGGCTGCAAGTGGCCAGCGTGACGGACGCGGACGGCGCCATTGAGGCCTGCCGCGCGACCGACGGTACCGGTTACCTTGTTGACGATGCATCCGTCTGGCAGATCCAGCAGCAACTCGCCGTGGAAGAGGGGATTTTCTGTGAACCTGCCGCGGCGGTTTCCGTCGCGGGTGCCATCCAGGCGCTGGCCGACGGCGAAATATCACCCGATTCCACGGTCATCTGCATGATCACCGGAAGCGGCTTCAAGGACCCGCCTAGCGTGGAAAAGATGATTGGAGATGCTAACTGTCCGGTGATTGACTCTGCCGATGTAGCGGACCATATGCTTTAAACCGTTACGATGGTCCAGTTGCTCTTCATTGCCAGGTTAACCTGTGCGACAATAGATACCGTTCCGTGCAGCCTGTAAGACCCCACTCAGTATCCTCCCCGTCGACAAGAAGGCACACCATGTCGCCACGACCCCGGTCACTTTTCCGTTGCCTGCTTCTGACGCTGCTGGTCGTCGCCAGCAGCATCACCGGCGTCCGCGGAGACGAGGCTCAACCGACGCCCGCTCAACTGGAGTTTTTCGAAACTCGGATTCGGCCGGTGCTCGTGAAACAGTGTTACGAGTGCCATAGTAGCCAAAGCAAGAAAGTGCAGGGCCACCTACTGCTGGACACCCGTGCCGGCATTCGCAGAGGCGGCGACTCGGGACCGTCCGTTGTTCCGGGCAAATCGGCAGAAAGCCTGTTGTTGGATGCCCTTAAATACGACGGACTCGAGATGCCACCCAAGGGAAAGCTTGGCAAGCAGGTCATTGCTGACTTTCAGACGTGGATTCGCAGCGGTGCCGCCGATCCCCGTGGCGGGGACGCCGTCGTCGCGCGACCCGCGATCGATTTCCGGAAGGCTGCCTCGTTCTGGGCTTTCCAACCCCCTCGGCAGCATCCCTTGCCAAAGTCGAATTCGCCCTGGATCAAGAACGACATCGACCGCTATATCCTCTCGCAACTCGAATCGCACGGGCTGACTCCCGGCAATGCCGCGGATCGCCGCGTCCTGATCCGCCGGGCTTACCTGGACCTGGCGGGTTTGCCACCAACCATGGAGCAGGTGTCGGCGTTCCTGGCCGACACCGATCCGCGTGCTTTCGAGACGGTCATCAACCAACTGCTCGCATCCACGGCCTACGGTGAGCGCTGGGGGCGTCATTGGCTTGACGTGGCACGTTATGCCGAAGACCAGGCACACACGTTCAAGGCGAGGAAATATCCGCGTGGTTATTTCTACCGCGATTGGGTTGTTAATGCACTCAACGCAGATCTTCCTTACAACGAGTTCTTGTTCCAGCAACTCGCTGCCGACCTGGCGCCCGGCAATGCCCAGCACGAGCATCTGGCGGCCCTGGGTTTTTTCGCGCTTGGTCCGGTCTATTACGCAGAAAACGTCGAGAAAGCGAAGGCCATTGCAGACGAATGGGACGACCGGATCGACACGCTTACCCGGGGCGTGCTCGGGCTCACGGTATCGTGCGCTCGCTGTCATGACCACAAGTACGACCCAATCACCATGGAAGACTATTACGGACTGGCTGGCATTTTTGCCAGCACTCAATACCAGGAACGCCCCATTGCCGCTCCACGAATTGTTCAGCAGAAACAGGATGCTGAGCGCGCAACCAAGGATCAGCAGCTTGTTATTGATCGTTTCTTACAGGAACAATCTCGTGAGCTTCGCCCCGCCCTGGCGACGCAAATCCCCAGTTACTTTCATGCTACCTGGCAGTTAATCAACAAACGCTCTGGACAGAAGGATCTCAAGAAGCTGTACGCACAACTGGCCAAGGAACACAAGGTGAGTCCCACCTTGTTGCGGAGATGGGTCAACCTGCTGGGAAACACACGTAAATCACAGCACGAAAGGTATCCCGCCCTGGCGGATTGGTATGCGTGGTTTGATACCCGTGACACCACGCTGGATCTATCCTCCGACGAAACGGCGACCGCCAAGGTGGCCCAACTTGCAGAACGTTTCCAGTTGGCCTTTCAGCCGATGCTTGCCCGACGACTGGAAGTCGTGAAACGTTACGGTGACAACTACGACTTTATCAAAACGTCCGAAGCGGCCCGGGTGCAACCCGGAGTGATACCGCTGGGCAACCTGTTTGACGATTCCAAGGCCGCACCACTGGCCGCTGCACTGGCTAGTGATCGGTTTGGGGCGGCGGCCGCAGGCGACCGACTGGGCATTCTCAAGATTGCCCAGGGCTGGGGCACCAGCGTCTCGATCGCACCGGATATCACGATTGATTTTCGACACCTGGGCAGTGATACAGCCAAGCATGGTTCCATTGTAAACGATTCCTGGGGGGCAGGGGGCCTCCGCACGCGGGGCAAACCTGTCTCACCAAACTCACGTCGCCTCGAGCAAGGCATCGGCATGCACGCCAATGCCCTGATCACGTTTAACCTTGCTGAAATCCGTCGCGCAGGCCTGCTCCCGGAGGACCAGGCATTTCGCTTCAAGGTGGACCGCGCCGGCATCAACGACGACGTTTCGGGGACCACGGAGGCCACTGCCCACATGAGCGTCATCGTTTCCCGACCGCACCGCAAGAAAGAGGAACTCGATGCGCTACTGAGTATCCATGTCAACGGCCAACCGGTAGAAACCGGCAGTGATGATTACACTTACTATATTTCCAGTCCCGTACCGCAGCCAGTGAAGTCGGACGGCCAGTTTCACGCCTATGATCTGGCTATTCCCGGAGAGGCGCGTTACCTGACACTCGTAACAACCGGTGCGGGAAAACCTGACAACAATCCGATCAGCTGCGATCACACCGTTTTCTCGGGTATCCGACTCGAACAGGACCCCTTGCCAGCGGTTCTTCCCTTGATTGCCACGGCGATCGATCCCCAGGCGGCCTCCGCCGCTGAGTTGGCAACAGCCCGTTTATTGTCGCGTATGTTCTACGACGAAGGGCTGCTGGCTCTGCCCGTCGCTGAAATCACCCCTCATCTTCCCGCGCAGCCGACCCAGCAACTTAAATCCTTGCAGCAACAACAGGCGGCCCTCAAGAAGAAGGCTGCCGCGATTTCCATTCCCCTGGCGCATGCCCTGCGTGACGGCAAACCCCACGATATCAAGATCTATCTGCAGGGAGATCCCGCCAAGCAGTCCAGTCTGGCACCTCGGTCCATGCCGGCGATTTTCACGGGTGGCAAAAAGGCGCCTTTCAAGACCCAGGGGAGCGGTCGACTGGAACTGGCCCGTGCGCTCACCTCTGACCGGAACCCCCTTACTGCCCGCGTCATGGTGAACCGCGTCTGGGCGATACACTTCGGCCGCGGAATTGTCCGCACAACCAGTAATTTCGGCGCACTGGGATCACGGCCTAGCCACCCTCAACTGCTCGATTACCTGGCAACTCGTTTCACCAGCAACGGCTGGTCTCTGAAACAGTTACATCGCGACATCATGCTTTCCGCGACCTACCAGCAGGCCAGCACCTACCGCGATGACCAGGCTCTTATCGACGGGGATAACCAGTGGCTTTGGCGAATGAATCGCCGCCGACTGGAAATTGAATCATGGCGAGACAGCATGCTTTACGTTGCCGGTGAACTTGACGACAAGGTCGGCGGTCCTTCCCTGCAATTGAGTGACCAAAAGAATCGACGCCGCACCCTGTACGGTTTTGTCAGCCGTCATCGTCTCGACGAGTTATTGCGACTCTTTGACTTTCCGGATCCAAACATCACCAGTGCCAGTCGTGTCGTCACAACGGTTCCGCTGCAACAGCTGTTCGTGCTGAACAGTGAATTCATGGCCCAGCGGGCTCGCGCGCTGGCAGCCCGAATCGAGAAAGAGGCGAGCCAGGACGAGGACAGCCGCATCGAGCATGCCTTTCAGCTTCTTTATCAGCGCTCGCCGAGCGTCGCTGACCTCGAATTAGCCAGGCAGTTTTTCAAGACAGCGACGGCAGAGAAGGGGAGCCTCACTCCCTGGCAACAATATGCGATGGTGCTCCTGGCAGCGAACGAGTTCATGTACGTCGACTAGACGGCAGCCGCGCAGACTTTTTGACCAACAGTACCTATAATATACATTCCACTTGGCCTGACGCAAAGAACGTCCCTATGAAACCCGCTCAATCGATTCACGTCCCAAGCACGGCAGGCGTTTTCACTCGCCGCGAGATGCTACGCGCCAGCGGCGCTGGCTTTGGTTTAGTCGGCCTCTCCGCGCTGCTTCACCAGGAGTCGCCGCTACAGGCCAGCCCCAACCCCCTGGCACACCGCAAGCCGCATTTTGCACCTCGTGCCAAGCACGTGATCTACCTGTTTATGAATGGTGGTCCGTCGCACGTAGACACCTTTGATCCCAAGCCCGAGCTCAAGAAGCAGGAGGGGAAGCCAGGGAAGGGTGGTAAGTATATGCCATCGCCCTTCAAATTTACGCCGCGTGGCAAAAGCGGCATCCCGATGAGTGAAATCTATCCACACCTGGGGTCGGTCGCTGATGAGTTGTGCGTCATTCGTTCCATGCACACCACCACACCTAACCACGAACCCGGGCTATTGATGATGAACAGCGGTGCCCAGCAACCGGTACGTCCCAGCATGGGCTCCTGGGTTACCTACGGGCTCGGGACCGAAAACCAGAACCTTCCCGGTTACGTGGTACTCTGTCCAGGCAAACCCGTGGTCGGTCCGGCACTCTGGGGAAACAGCTTCCTGCCCGGTATTTTCCAGGGCACGCACATCAACAATTCCAAGATTGATCCTGCCAACGTCATCGGGCATCTCAAGAACAAGCACCTGTCACCCGAGGCGCAAAAGCGGTTGCTGGCCCTCCTGCAGGCAAGCAATCGCCGACACCTTGCCCAGCGGCAAGCGGATAGCGATTTAGAGGCGCGGATCCAGTCCTTGGAGATAGCGTACAGGATGCAGTTCGAGGCGCAGGAAGCCTTCGACATCAGCCGCGAAACGGAGGCCACGCGTGGCCAGTATGGCAAGGGAGAATTTGCTGACGGCTGCCTGATTGCCCGCCGACTCGTGGAACGTGGCGTGCGGATGGTTCAGCTCTATTACGGCAGCGGCCAGCCATGGGATGCCCACGGGAACATCATGGACCACAAACGAGATGCCGGCAAAAGCGATCAACCTATCGCGGCCCTGATCAAGGACCTCAAGCAA
>JAYGDH010000312.1:0-3971 GCA_046583055.1 Pirellulaceae bacterium
GGCCCGTCTTACTAGCAACGGCCGGCCTGAATCTGGTCGCAAAGCCACTACCTCCTGCGAAAAAGGTGAAATACGCCAATCCCGACGGCGATGGTGAATACCAGATCACGGTAACCAACACGAGCAAGGAACCTGTCACAATTCCTGCCCTGCGGCGACAGGGTAAACAGATTCTGTGGAACGAAAGTCTCGTGATTATGTGTCGCGGACGGACCTATTCGGTACCAGGCGCAGCGGGCATCTCGCAACCCACCCAGCCGACAATCCTGGCACCAGGCAAGTCGATCGAAACAGTCATCCAGGTCCTGCGGCTGAACGGACCAGAATGGCCCCGTGGTGGCTCGCGACTGGAATTCCTCTTCTGTCTGGGCGAGAAAAGTAGCCTGCAGTCCTTCTACTACCTGTCCAGGCACCACGATCCGATTCGGGCGGCCTTACAGCCCAAGCGAAAATAAGGGCCGTGAACCCGAAACGTTTTGCTAGTTCGATCCCAGGCGATGGGCCGCGGGCATGACGCCCTTCTTGAAACCACCAAATCCGTAGGCCGTCGGCTTGAACTCGCCCACCAGTTCAACACTACTGTCCGCCTGGATCTGGCTTTCCATGCCCAGGCACCAGTAGGCACCGTTGACGAGCATCCGCCGCGTGCCTTCCGTAACCAGGTCGGTGGAGGACCCCATGGTCGTATTGAAGATGCGTCCTCCCTTGTAGGACTTCGTCCAGGCGACGGGCATCATTGGGTTATTCTTCTTTCCCTCCAGCGGTGCGTCGTCGAATTTCATACCGACCAGGACCTGCCCCAGTACGATCGGCTTACTATCGCCCGGCAGTGGTAAACGCACGCCGTAGACATCGGTCGGACCCCAGATATCACCGTTCTTGATCCCTGTGACAATGGCATGCTTCTCAGCGCCCGGTGCGATCAGGCCTCGCGTACTCTCGCGCTTGTGCCCGCCATGATGACTGATCCATTTTTCGCCCAGCACCTGTCGACCGAAGCCACCCTTGTAGTCATTGCCTCCAAAACCATTGCTGTATTTCTTGTAGGTGGTGTATTTGCGGATATTGAAAGCATGCGTCGAGGTGCGCATCCCGACAATCGGCTTCCCGGCTTCCACGTAATCGACGATATATTTCATCTGGTCGTCCGGCAAGTCACGAAACCTCAGCAACATGATGCAGAGGTCCGCCGTTTCCAGTGCCTTGAGCCCCGGGATGTTGCTGGATTGGTTAGGATCAATGGCTCCTGACTTGGGGTCGATTGCAAACAGCACCGTACACTTGAATCCATGGTGGACCGAGAGAATTTTGCCCAGGCAGGGAAGCGCTTCCTCCGACCGATATTCCTCGTCGCCCGATATGAGCACGATATGCTTGCCCGCTCCAGGGCCCTTGCCCCCCTCGTACACGACCCAGGAGTCCGCTGCCGAGGAACTGTCATTCATACCCATCACCATGGCCAGCAGGCCGATAAAAAGACACTTTTTCATGCGAACAGTCCCCAGTCTCAGAAGCGTATCATGGAACACGTGTTTTCCTGTCGGCTGACCGTACCGCGGTCGACCGCGTGCGAGAAACCTTTTTATAGCGAACCGCCTCCCCCTTTTCCACACTTCAAGGTCATTTTCCCTGTGCCTGTTCGAATCGTATTCCGCAGTTAACGGTCTATCTCCAGCTTGCCAACCCATCATTGAAACCGGCTGTCCCCTGGGATCTAATGTCGTTTCGTCCTAACACCGGTTGTTTTCACCCCCGCATCCAGGAAATGCCATGAATCGCACTCGCCCAATCCGCTACTTCTTCTTGTTGATTTCGCTTGTCATGTGCCTGGTGGCCGCTTCCGCCTATGCCAAGAAGCCAAACGTCGTGCTCGTGATCACTGACGACCAGGGATATGGCGATCTCTCCTGTCATGGCAATCCCGTTCTGAAAACGCCCAACCTGGATAAGCTTCATTCAGAAAGCGTGCGACTGACCGACTACCACGTCGCCCCTACCTGTTCGCCCACCCGTGCCGCGCTCATTACCGGTCACTGGACCAATCGGACGGGCGTCTGGCACACGATTATGGGCCGCTCCATGTTGCGCGCCAATGAGGTAACGATTGGTCAGATCATGGCCGATGGCGGCTACCACACGGCCATGTTTGGCGAATGGCACCTGGGCGACAACTATCCTTACCGACCGGAAGATCGCGGTTTCCAGGAAGTGCTACGCCACGGTGGCGGCGGTGTGGGACAGACACCGGACTTCTGGGACAACGCCTATTTTGATGGCTCCTATTTTCACAACAACAAGCCGGTTCCGGTGAAGGGTTTTTGTACTGATGTCTTTTTCGACAATGCCAAGCGTTTCATTAGCCGGGTAAAGAATGATGAGAAACCTTTCTTTGTCTATCTCTGCACGAACGCTCCCCACGGCCCGATGCATTCGCCGGCACGATCCAGCAAACCCTACTCAAAACAGGGCGCCAACGTCGCTAACTTTTTCGGCATGATTTCCAATATTGATGATAACGTCGGCGCCATGCGTGCGTTCCTCAAGAAGCAGGGGCTGGCCGACGATACCATCTTTATCTTCACAACGGACAACGGCACGTCCACCGGCGCTAACGTCCATAACAACGGAATGCGGGGCCGCAAGGGGAGCGAGTATGACGGAGGGCACCGCGTCCCCTTCTTCATCCATTGGCCCAAGGGTGGACTGACACAAGGGCGCGACGTGGACATGATCACTTCTTACGTGGATATCGTCCCGACCCTGATTGACTACTGCGACGTCCCGACTCCGAAGGGTGTGAAGTTCGATGGCGTCAATATCCGCCCACTCATCGAGGGGAAGGCGAAGAACTGGAATGACCGCATTCTCGTGACCGACAGCCAGCGCGTTCGGGATCCCATCAAGTGGCGTAAGAGTGCCGTGATGACCGACCAGTGGCGACTGGTGAACGGAAAGGAACTGTACGATATCAACACTGACCCAGGTCAAAAGCAAAACATCGCCAGCGCACATCCCAGCGTCGTGGCGCGGCTCACCCGCTTCTATGACGCCTGGTGGAAAGAGATCGTACCAACCTTTGGTGAGCCAACCGCCATCTATCTTGGAGCGGACGCCCCACTGGCCAACCCCGTCACCCTCACCTGCCACGACTGGATTGCTGATGGCAGTACACCATGGAACCAACGCCACATTCGAAATGCCGAAAAGAAACCGGCCAACACCGGCTTCTGGGCCGTGGACGTGAAACGCGCGGGTACCTACACGGTCGAACTGCGCCGTTGGCCCAGCGAGGCAGGCCGTGCCATTACGGCTCAACTCAAAGCCGGCGCCGATGTTCCGGGCGTCACCCCGTTCCGAGCGGCACCCGGTCGATCGTTTGCAGCATCCCAGGCGCACCTCAAGCTGGGAGGCCAGGAATTGACGCTACCCGTGAAAGCGGGTGCCCAGGGCGTCACCTTCAAGCTCACCCTCAAGCCGGGCCGCGATGAGCTGTGGGCCAAGTTCACCGATGCCAAGGGAACCCCGATGGGCGCCTTCTATGCGTATGTCACCAAGGTTGAGTAGACATTCATCCAACTTGCACCGCGCCCTTCCGGCACGATAAATCACTACGAGTCGGTAAATTGTGAACTAACCGTTTTGCCTATTTGCGGAAGATCAGATCGTTGGCATTACCCCGCGACAGCATGTAGGCCAGCAAGTCCAGAACTTCATCCCGGTTTAGTTTCTCGATCAAGCCGGTGGGCATCAGTGAAACTTTCGAGGGTGTCGTTGCATCAATATCTCCCTTGGCAATCTCAACGATCTTGGTCGCGTCAAAGGGATCGGTCATGACGACAATCTTCTCCTTGTCGTCCCCTACGATACGACCTGTGATCACTTTGCCCGCAACCGTCAGGATCGTCATCGCCCGATATTGATCAGAGATCACTTTGCTCGGATTGATGATCGAATCGCTCAGATCAGTAACG
>JAYGDH010000411.1:0-4752 GCA_046583055.1 Pirellulaceae bacterium
GTCTATCATATTTCCCCTCGGTGGATTCGCAGTAGCGAGTCGAAGACCGCCTGCAGCGAATCATCGCCACTGTGCATTTCCTGGACCTCGACACCTTGCTTGCTGAGAACAGGCAAGTGCTCGTATAACCGGGTCGGCTCCGACGTGGTCACCGACAGGAGGCCTGCGCCTTCGTCCAGGTCGAGCATGTCGATCAGTCCTTGCTGGAGCAATGCCTCGGCCATCTCTTTGGGCCGATTGGTCTTGAACCGGATCTGGTTAGGAATATTTGCCAGCAGCGAATGAACCTCGTAGGCCGAACCCGAGGCCAGTAACCGACCATCGCAAATCAGCAGGAACGATTCACAAATCGCCTCGACCTCGTGCAGGACATGACTGGCCACCAGCACGCTTTTCCCCTGTCCAACCCACTCGCGAAAATTTTCACTCAAGCTGTGTCGTCCAACGGGATCCACTCCGGTAAACGGTTCATCGAGGATGAGCAGGTCCGGATCATGGGCAATCGCCTGCGCCAGTTTGCAACGCTGCTTCATACCCCGGGAATAGCCGCCTATGGCACGATGTCGCCCCTCTTCCAATCCAACCAGGTCCAGTGCCTGGTCGGTCAGCCTGGCAGCCTCCTGGCGATCAAATCCCTGTAATTCAAGCAGGTAGCTTACCCAGTCAAATCCTGAAACATTGGTTTGCAACAAATCCACTGCCGGACAAAAACCGATCCGGTGCAGGACCTCTTTTTCCAGGACCGGGGAGGCTCCAAACAACCGGACTCGACCCTGCGTTGCCTGCAATTGCCCCGTGATCAGGTTCAGCAGCGTGGTCTTCCCGGAACCATTAGGCCCCAGTAACCCATAGGATCCCGGCTCCAGCGACAGGTTAATATCATTCACGCCGATGACCGACCCGTAGAGCTTGGTCACTTCCTCGAAATGAATCATGTTTGTATCCATGGATTAACTCATAACACCTGGGGATCGATTACTGACGCAGGGGGGCAGTCACACGGCGCATCAGGATACTCCAGGAGATTACCGTGATCGCTATTAATAATACCAACGACGGAAAGACCTTGGAAAAATTCGGCTGGAGTCCAAAAACCCATTGCTGGACATTAGCCAGCGTGTGATACAGCGACGTCAAGGACCAACTATTGTCATAGCTCAGCTGCCCAGACCCGCTCTGGAAAGCCGTCATGGCAAACATGACGAAGAAAAGTACGTAGCCCAGTATCCAGGTCGTAAACCACATGAATCCGGCATAACGACTTTCATGAGTCAACGAGGAAAAACAGAGAGCCAGTGACGTGGTAGGAATAATAAGCACGAACGATGCCAGGATAATTCGTATCGGCAGGTCATAGGTATCCATCACGACAGAAAGCCCAGGCGAAAGTGCAATCCCGACCAGATAAAGCAAGAGCGCAGGCACGGTCGTGATCAGGACCAGGTAAAACCAGATCGTCATGGCCTTGCCCAGCACGTACTCCAGCGGTGTCAGGGGTCTCGAAAAATAAAGCAGGAAAGCGCGGGAACGAACATCCTGGGCAATCAGGCGCGGGGCAATCAATCCGACCACCATGACCATTCCCACTGCCTGCGGGTAGCGGAAAAAGGAAAAAAGCAACCAGGCCCAGACATCATGTCGGGCCGTGTTCGGGTCAATGATTACATCGGCAGCAAGCTCCCGGGTACCCGGATATCCCCTCAGGAACCTGGCAAACGCCATTCGCAACTCTGGCTGTTGATTGGCCTGTTCGAAGAAAAAAATGGCAATCCCCACCATCGCTGCTGGAATGAGCAGGAAGAAGAGGACCCGTGACAGCCACTTGTTCTTCCAGGCGTTACGGATTCCCGCCTTGCCGATCACCAACCAGCGCCATCCCAGGGCCTCGGGTGGCACGTCCCAACTGCGATATCCCAGATCATGAATCGGCATGCGAATCTCCACTCACGGCGTCAATAAAAATTTTCTCCAGGGTATTCCTGGCAGGTACCATAGAGCGAATCCTGACGCCGGCCTCGCTGGCCGAGGCCCAGATGGCCGCCAGGTCTCCCGAGTGGTGGACCTTGATCGTCCCACGATCGGCCAACTCTGCCTGCAAACCCTGGCGCGTCATTGTCTCCACCAGTTCTTCCGCAGATCCAAGCACCTTCAGGTAAAGTTCCGGCGCCGTGGTTGTCAGATTCTCCAGGCTATCGGAAAGTCGCAGCCTTCCCTGGGACAGGATCAGAACGTGGTCACAAACCGCCTCGACATCAGGAAGTATATGCGTGGAGATAATAACGGCTTTACCCGCGCGATCCGCCAGGTTCCGGATTCGTCTCAGCATGATCTGCCTCTCTTCCGGATCCAGTCCGGAAGTAGGTTCATCCATGACCAGGATCTTCGGATCATGGACGATGGCCTGGGCAAACTTGACCTTTTGACGCATGCCGGTCGAAAAGGTATCGATCAGCCGATATCGCTCTTCGTGGACACCGCAGAAATCCAGGATCTCGTGAGCTCGCCGCAGCGACTCCAGGGAGGGTTGTCCATTCAGGCGTGCCCCAAAGCGGACCATCTCGACCGCTTCCACGTTTTCAATGTAACAATCGTCTTCCGGCATGTAGCCCACCTGGGTGCGAATCGAGCGCGCCTGTCGCCTGGGATCCATGCCCAGCACCCGGGTCTCTCCGCTGTCAGACTGCAACAGACCCAGCAGGATCTTGATCAGCGTGCTCTTGCCCGAACCGTTGGGACCCAGCAATCCAGTCACTCCTGGTCCGATGTCCAGGGAAACATCAGCCAGGGCCTGGATCTGTCCAAATGACTTGGACACATGATCTAATTGAACGAGTGGATCACTCACCACAAGAGGTTCTCATTTTGAAGTCACGAACGGGCATCTGCTCCCGACAACTGAACACGACCGGTTTGCCGGGCCCGAATTATAGGCCAGGTAACTAAAGGACGTCAAAGCAGGTCAACGATTTTTATTCTTGTTGCGATACTTGGACTGCAGATAAAAAACAAATCCCGCACTGACCGCGGGTATGATGAGCAATCCCAGAATGGCCCCATCAATCCAGGAAAGACTCGTTCGAAATCCCAGGCTGACCACGAAGGCAAACGTCAGGGCCAGGAACACTGCTCCGATGATCACCGCCACGTTGGCAGCCAGGGTGTCCGGTTGTTGTTCGTCAGTATGCTCACCCACCTGCATCTGTTGAGCAGCTGTTTCCACGCGAGTCTGGGTCGATCCAGCCCGGGCTTCATAGCTGACCGAGATTCTGCGCCGACAGTTCCCACAACGTGTCGGTGGTGGATCAATGGAACTGCCACAATAGGGACAAACGGTTTCTGACGACCGCTCCGTGGCATACTCAAACAGGCCCGTCACGGCACGTGCCTGCACCCACGTCGCATCATCCTTACGAACCTGCATCTCTTCGGTCACTTCACCGGCACGAACCCGTTCCAGGAAATCCCGACTGGAGAGTGGACCGACGACGTCACCCAGAACCTTGTAATACCACTTCGCCATGCTTACCTCACCAACCAACCTACCTCGTTATATGCCCCGAAAACACTTCACCGGACCATCTCTATCGATAGAGACGACATTCCGGCAGGGTTTTCTTGAACCAATTTGCGGTTTCATCGGAAACATCCAATCCCTGGACGTAGAGCCGTTTCAACTGGGCAAGTGATTGCAGTTGCTTCAACCCTGTCTCCGTTATTTTACTATGCGAAAGCCACAGTGTCTGAAGGTTTCTTAAACCGAGCAAGTGCTTTAACTGGCGATCCGTGATCGCCGTGGCATCCAATCCCAATGTTTCCAACTGGCCCAACTGTGATAACTCAGCAAATCCAACATCTGTCAGGACAACTCCTTTGAGGGTCAGGTATTTCAGCTTGGGAAGATGTCGTAATTCAGCCAGTCCCTTACCTGTCACCCGGGTGTTTACCAGGTAAAGACGGCTCAGCTCCTGCAGCGGACGCAAGTGAACCAACCCGCCAGCGGTAATCCGTGTTCGATCCAACCAGAGCGATTGCAGGTGAGGTACATGTTGCAAGTATCTCAACCCGGCATCCGTGATCGGTGTGTCATCCAGTCCCAGTGAATTCAGCTGCTGCAGGTGAACCAGTTGTTGCAGGGTCCGGTCCTGGATATCCAGATAACGAAGGGAAAGATGCCTCAGGGTTTTCAGATGCTTTAAACATGACAAGCCTTCACCAGTGATCCTGGTCTGTCCCAGGTAAAGTCGTTCCAATCCAACCAGGCTCTGGATAGACTGCAACCCTGCATCGGTGATCGGGGCTGTTTCCAGCGACATCCAGGTAACGGGGCCGACAAATAGAAGTTCCGCGAGACCTGCATCACCACCGGTCCACTTCTTGTCCAGTCGCACTCGCAACGTTTCTTGATCGCCCCTGCGATAACTACGCACATCGCCCCCCCAGCGACTCACCATCAACATCGCATGACCTTGCCTCCACTGGGCATGGTGCTTCACGGCAGCTGCTGAACGCCGATGAGTACGAGGATCAGGTTCTCCCTCCAGTTTCCGCAATGTTTCCAGGGCCGCCATGCGCAACTGCACATCGTGGACGTCACAGGCCATCTGCTCCAGGATGGTCACCGCTCGCCAGATAGTTTCCGAGTGACGACTGGTGGCCGCTTCCTTGAGAAACGGTATGGCCTCCTGTCGTGCCCGCAGGAGGTTACGTGTGGCGTTTTGCCGATCGGCAAAACGCCACACGTAACCTCCTGCG
>JAYGDH010000419.1:0-7397 GCA_046583055.1 Pirellulaceae bacterium
CATCTCTTGCCACTGGTCGTCAGGGATGAGCTCACCAAGATAGGCCGCACTCCCATCGGGCCCACGATCATAAATCCACCAGATGCGACCGCTTTCGGCCTGGGAATCTGGTTTGAAGGTGACCGTCACTTTCAGGCGGCCCCCGTTGACTTCGGTTTTGACTGCCGGTGGATCAAGCAACGCCGGCACATCGTCAAAGAAGTGATTGAGCAGAAAGGCAGTCTTATTCTGTTGGCCCCGTTCCGCGTGCGGGTGGCCCGTTCGCTGGCCATGGCCAGAGTTGGCCCCCAGGTAGATGGGGATCTGGGGATGATGCTCTCCGCCCCAGGCAATATCAAAGTTGACAAAGTCATGCGTGCCCGGATGAAACAGGAGGTCAACGCCGCGGGCCTGGAGACTTTTTAGATTGCGGCTGATGAAAACATTGTCTGCCATCTGCTCCGCCAGGTTTTGCAGGTCTTTCCACTGGTGGCCGGTCGCCAGGACCTGCTTGTTGTAGACTGGTCCATAGGTGCCACCGAGGAAGCCGTGGTTGAGCAGTCGCTGCGTATTGATCCGGGCGTTCCCTTGCCGAAGCTGCGCGACGTAACGCTCGTTATGGGTGCGGACTGATTTCCAGGCAGCTTCGTCGCAGAGGCGCAAGGGTGAATCCCAGATCGGGGAGACGCTGGCATGGACGGCTGTCATCCGCTTGTCGTGGATCAGGGAAACCGACGGGGAAGCGCCGTTCTTGGAACCACCGGAAAGGGCCACCTTGCCCTTCTCGAAATGTTCATTTTCGGCATAGGCGGCCGTTGTCGCACGCATCAGCGTGGCGGGCCAGCCCCAGTACTGGATCGAGTAATGGGGATTTAACGTTTTGAAGAACTCTCGGTCGGCAGCACGCCCCAGGTCGCCCTGCCCCGATTGCTGGAGAACCTGGACGATCGTGTGAACCAGGCCGACCCCACCGCGAAGTAAATCGAGGTCGACACCGCGAGGACGTGCATCTTGCTGGATATTGTCCTGGTTATGTCCTCCCGTGAGGTGGAAGCCCTTGGCCTGGCGGTTGGCCGGGACAATCATCCGCACCGGGACCCGGTAGGATCGTCCCGGTAAAAGTTCGCCTACTTCGATGGAGATCAGCTTCTGGCGGGTTGGGACCGGGCCATTGACCGCATGCCAGTCCTGTAATACGTCAACCTTCAGGGTGCTCGCATCGAGCATGGCTGCCATGTCGAACAAGGGTTTGGCCGCGCGTTCCTGGGCATCGAGAGGTAATGCGGTCAGGGCCACGACCGAAAGGGACATCAGCGTCAAAAATATTTTCATCAGGTCCAGGTTCTCACTGTGGTTTGGCGCGGAACGCGGCCATTTCTCGTTGCAGCCGGGTCACGATCTCGGGATGCTTATTGCCAAGATTCGTTTGCTCCCCGATATCGCGTGACAGGTCAAAAAGAAGAGGTTGCTGGTGCGTGGTCGTCGGTTCGCGGGCACGGGTGTCGGGATCAGAACTGCGATCGCGCGTGCTGAGATGGATCTTGTAGTTTCCAGAACGAAAGGCAATGGCCCCGGCCATCGAGTAGAACCACTGGGTGCGGGGACTCGGCTTGCCCTGCAGCAAGGCGCCAGAAAGATCGCTGGACATGTAGGCGGACAACTTGCGAGGCTGGCTGCCACCGGTGAGCGTGGCAAAGGTCGCGTACAGGTCAAGGTTGGCTGCCATGTCGTTGCGCGTACCGGGCTTGATATGGCCAGGCCAACGGAAGATCGCCGGGACGCGATAGCCACCTTCCCAGGAGGTGCCCTTCTCTCCTCGCAGCGGATGCGCGGTACCTGCGTGGACCTCGAACATGGACCAGGGCCCGTTGTCACTGGTGAAGATCACGAGTGTCTTGTCGTCAATGCCGGCATCCTTGATAGCTTTCATGACCTGGCCTACCGACCAATCGATTTCCTCGATTACGTCACCGAATCGTCCACCGGCACTTTTTCCCTGGAATGCTGGAGACGAAAAGATCGGTGCGTGCGGCATGTTGTGGGCCAGGTACAGGAAGAAAGGACGCTGCTTGTTGGCCTGGATCCATTTGACCGCTTCTGCCGTGTAACGCTTGGTGAATAATTCCTGGTTAGCCGGTAACTCCTCAACCTGCCGGCCTCGTATGAGAGGGATCTGGAAGGTGAATTTCTCGCAGGCGTCAAAGACCGCGCGGGTTTGACGTTTGCCAACAGGAGCCGGCACGTCGTTGCTGCCCGGCGTGCCGTAGTGAAAGTCGAAGCCGCATTCGAGCGGATGCATGGGGCTGCGGGTAAAATCCTTGGGGTAGCCGGCAAGGTGCCACTTGCCGAGGATGCCCGTGGTGTATCCCTGGCGTTTGAGCATGGCTGGCATTAATTGGTCACGAGTGGTTGGCAGTCGGTCCTTGCCATTAAAAAGGGCCGGGTGGCGACCGGACATGAGACCCGTGCGACTGGGCACGCAGACTGCCCCGGAGGCGTAGAAGCTGGTCCAGCGCTGTCCCTCGGCGGCCAGTTGATCGATATGAGGGGTCTTGATTTTTGGGTTGCCGTAGCAGCCCAGGTCGCCATAGCCGAGGTCATCCACGAAAATCAATACGATGTTGGGCCGGGGTGCTGCCGCCTTCAGTAACGGGCTGGCAACGAGGGTTGCCACGACGATTATAAACATCAGCTGGTGTCGGATTCTATTCATGCCTGTGGATTCCTGGCGTACGGGGAACACTATAGATGATGTGCCACGATTGTAATCGATTCCGCCGTGGTCGAAAATCACCGCGGCATCCGCGTTGGTACGCAATAACGGTTAGCTTCCGCAGTTTATTGCATTATGACCGGGATCGATGGGTTTTGCAGGCTTCGTTTCCAACGAGTCTGTGATGCGGTAGGATACGATCTTCTACCAGTACCAGGGAGTCTTGCCATGTGTCGAATTAGAGTTTCGTTCGTTGCCTTCTTGGTCATGCTGTCCAGCGTTTCAGATTTGCTGGCCGCCAAGGACAAGGCTCCGCCCAACATTGTACTAGTGATGTGTGACGACCTGGGTTACGGCGACCTGGCTTGCTATGGCAGCCCCACGGTGAAGACGCCCCATATCGATAGCTTTGCCAAGCGTGGTATGCGGTTTACCAGTTTCTATTCGGCCGCTCCCAATTGCTCCCCCTCGCGAACGGGACTGATGACTGGCCGTACGCCCACGCGACTGGGTATTCATAACTGGATACCCTGGGATTCACCGATGCACGTGACGCGGAAAGAGACAACGGTTGCCACGCTGCTGCGAGGTGCTGGTTATGACACCTGTCTGGTCGGTAAATGGCATATCAATGGAGGCTTTCATCGGCAAGATCAGCCTCAGCCGAACGACCATGGATTTAATCACTGGCTGGCGACCCAGAACAACGCCATCCCCACGCACCACAACCCGGATAACTTCTACCGCAACGGTAAGGCCGTTGGAAAAGTTGAGGGATTTGCCGCCCAGATCGTGACCGATGAAGCGATTCAATGGCTGGAAAAGATCCGCGATCCTAAAAAACCGTTCTTCATGTATGTCACGTACCATGAACCGCACGAACCAATCGCCTCGGATCATAAGTATGCCAAGCTCTACCCGGCCGAGGGTAAGCCCAGTCGCTACGATCCGACCGTGACCTCGCTGCAGGCGCATCATAGCAACATCACGCAGATGGACGAGAATTTTGGTCGGTTGCTGGCAGCACTCAAGTCAAACCAACTGGAGAAAAACACGCTGGTGATCTTTACCAGTGACAACGGGCCGGCCATGACCGGTAGCCATCCCCATGGGTTCACGGCAGGCTTGCGGCAATACAAGGGCTATACGTACGAGGGGGGCATCCGTGTGCCCGGGATCGCAGTCTGGCCAGGAAAAATCGAGCCGGGCACCACCAACGATACCCCGGTCGGTGGGATCGACATGCTACCGACACTGGCCGAGATTGGCCAGATTGGGGAGTACAAGACCAGGCCGCTGGATGGCACCAGTATTGCCAAGGCCTTTGAAGGGAAACATATCAAGCGAGATAAACCGTTGTACTGGCATTTCAATGCGGCCCGCACCGGTCCCAAGGTGGCGATTCGGATCGGGAACTGGAAACTGCTGGCCACGGTCACCGGTGAAGCGATCAAACCTTATGGCGACATCCTGGAGCAGAACCAGCAGATTTTAAAGAGTGCCGAGTTGGACCAGTTTGAACTCTACAATCTCAAGAAGGATCCCAACGAGACCCAGGACCTGGCCAGCAAGAAGACGGCCAAGCTCGAGGAGATGATCGCCCTGATGCGTCCCATGTACGCCGAGGTCCGCCAGGAGTCGGTCACCTGGCCCGCCTGGGAATCGCCTCACTGGGAGGGGAAGCGGATCCAGGAATTCGTGAAGAGTTTGTCCGAGTAGTAAAGATGTAAGATTCAGGAGTGCCTGATCATTTAAACGCACGCCAACGACTCAGTGGCCAGTAAATATGGCTAACAACGCCCTGGATGTCAGATTTCGGGACTGCAAATGGCTTCTCTCTGTTCTTGCCCTCTGGCCAATAGCGAGAGTCGTAACTATTGCGTGAAAAATCGCCCAGCACATAATATTCGTCGTCACCCAGCTTGGCTGGGGAATCCGCTGATCCCCAGACGTACCCTGGTGAGTGATTCAGATCGGTATCGTACTTGATTCCATGGATGGCGGCTGGTGGTGTCAATACTTGACCATCTATCCATACCTGACCTTCCTTGATGGTAACTTCTTCACCAGGAAGTCCGACCAACCGCATGACGAAAATGGCGGGCGTGTCCTGTTTTTCATGCTGTAGGCTTGGCGGAGCACGGAAGACCACGAGGTTCCAGCGCTTGGGTTTCAAGAATTTAGTTACCAAATAACGGTCTCCATTGAAAACGTGATCACTATCAGCGGGGATTCGTGATACGTGAAAATTGTCGCGACAAATCATTTCCGTGGACCGCTCATTCTCGTACGGGTTCATCCTGTAAGGGGGTGAGCAGTACGCGGGGCTGTCACATTCGGCACATGTCCCAACCCAGTGACGACCCAGGAGCGTGGGAGCCATACTGTTTGTGGGCATAAAAAAAGCCTCGAAGAGAAACGGGCGAACGACTAAGAGTGCGAATAAAGACCAGGCGGGTGTATTTACTAACCGAGGGGTCCAGATCCTGAGAGCGCGCAACAACGACACTTTGAAAGAGAACGCGATCACGAATACGTTCACGAAGAAGAGGAGAATATATTCAAGGAAAGCAAACAGGATTGCCACTTGGCTGATCGGTTGTCCCCTTACCAGGTTAGTCCAGGGATGCGCTGGATCACCTGGTCGAGCCAGGTTAATTAGGATTACGAGCAAGGCATTAGAGATAAAGATAAGGCCTAAGGTACAGACGATACGGCGCATCGTAACGCTCTTGAGTTGTGCCCAGCGTAAGCCCGTGCGAAACAAGAAAACCCAGGTAAGGACCTGGAGAAGAAATGCCCCGACAAACAGCAAAATGGTGACCGCGGTGGTCATGGTTCAACCACTCCAGGAGGAGAGAAATCCTGGCATCTAGGCCAGCAACTCTTTGACGACACGGCCGTGGACATCGGTCAGGCTGAAGTCGCGACCGGCGTGGCGATAGGTCAGTCGCTCGTGGTCAAAGCCCATCAGGTGCAGCATGGTGGCATGCAGGTCATGGACGTGAACCTTGTTTTCCACGGCCTGGTAACCGAAGGCATCGGTATTGCCGTAGGCCATGCCACCCTTGACGCCGCCCCCTGCCAGCCAGACGGTGAAGCCGTGGTGATTGTGGTCCCGGCCAGTCGGTGGAGAACTTCGGCCGATGGGAATCTCCACCGCCGGGGTGCGGCCAAATTCCCCGCCGCAAATAATCAGTGTTTCATCGAGCAGACCGAGTCGATCCAGGTCGGCGATCAGCGCGGCAATCGGGCCATCAGCTTCCTGGCCAAGTTTCTTGTGACCGTTGGCAATGTCGTTGTGAGAATCCCAGGGTTGCACGTCACCGTGGTAACATTGCACGACCCGTACGCCACGCTCGACGAGGCGCCGGGCAATCAGCAGTTGCCGTCCGTGGACCTTGTCGGCGCCGTAGAGTGCCTGGGTTTCCTTGGTCTCCCGCGAAATATCCAGTGCATCGGTGGCTTCCATTTGCATGCGGAAGGCCAGCTCAAATGATTCGATGCGAGCTTCCAGGTTAGGGTCTTGCTGGCGGTCTTTTTGATGGCGGCGATTGAGTGTTGCCAGCAGGTCCAGTTGCTTGCGCTGATCAGCCCGCGGGATCTTGGGATTGCGAATGTTGGCAATTAGCTTCTCGACGTCCTTCTTGCGGGTGTCCAGGTAGGTTCCCTGGTAGATGCCAGGCAGGAAAGCACTGCGCCAGTTGGAAGAATCGGCGACCGGCAGTCCGGGGCAGAGAGTTACAAATCCCGGCAGGTTCTGGTTCTCGGAACCGAGTCCGTAGGTCAACCAGGAACCGTAACTGGGCCGGGACAACCGTTCATCCCCGGTGTTCATCAGTCGCATGCTCTGCTCGTGATTGGGTGTGTTGGCATACATCGAGCGAATGACGCAGATTTTGTCGGCGTGCTGGGAGGCGGTCTTGTCAAAAACGTCGCTACACCAGAGCCCGCTTTGGCCATGTTGCTTGAACTTGAAGGGTGATGCCAATGCCACACCCGTCTCTCGTTCGGTGGTCAGGTTCGCCAGCGGCAGTTTTTTGCCGCCGAATTTCGTTAATTCCGGCTTGGGGTCCCAGGTGTCGACCTGTGACGGGCCGCCGTTGAGATAGATATGGATGATGTGCTTGGCACGGGGACGGAAATGAGGATCCTTGGGCGAGAGTGGATTGCCCGCTGCCTCCAACAGTCCCGGCAGGGCCAGCAGGCCCAAACCGGTCCCCATGCTGCGGAGCGCATCGCGTCGAGTCAATGGCAGTTGGAATGGTTGTTGCATAGTTCTAATCCAGGAACATCAGTTCGTTGGTCATCAGGATGATTTGCGTGTATTGCTGCCAGGCATTCTGCTTGACAAATTGTTTTCCCAGTTGCAGCTCATCTGCCGATGGCGATCGACCCAGGGCAGCCTGGTAAATGCCTACGATGCGTTCTTCCTCGGTCCCCTTGCCAAAGCGGTCAGCCAGTAGCTGAGCTGCCTGGGAGATGAACTGAGAATTCATGGCAAAGAGGGCTTGTTGCGGCACGGTGGTATTGGTTCGCCGGGCAGTCGACGTGTCGGCGTTGGCAAAATCAAATGTCTGGATCAGGTTAGGTAAATTTTGTCTTTCCACGAAAGCGTAAACCGTGCGGCGAAAGTTGGCCAGGTCGGTAATCGTCGTGGGGCGACCGAACATCGTGTAGTCGATCTTGCCCCCGACCACGAGCA
>JAYGDH010000207.1:0-4893 GCA_046583055.1 Pirellulaceae bacterium
TGGCGACAAATTTCCATTGCTTGGGTAACACGGCGAAAAGAGCTAGTGCCAGTTCGGCAGCGACAATCAGGGAAACAAGCAGGCGGGCCCGCCGGCCACGGGTTGCCTCGGAACAGAATTTTAAACCCAGGTACTTGGAAGTGGCATATCCGATAACCTGGCTGATCGTTAAGGCAACCTTGAGGTCCATCGTGGTGCTAAAAAAAATCAGGCCTTCGTAGGCCGATGCACCGAAAGGTTTTCGGAAAGCGTACATGCAAAAGTAAGTGCCAAAGGCGGCCATGACCGCGTAAAGCGAAAATACAAAGGAGTGGCTGTTTTCCAGCCATAAGGTGATGCGACCCGGAGTTTTTAATGGGGGAGATGGCATGAAATGAAAAGATTCCTGGTGCGGTGGCAGCCTGCATCGAAGAGGGGAACTTGGTAGAGACTAGCAGAAATATCTGGTCGGGAAAAGCGTTTTCCAGGACCCTCTTCAGCCAGTGAGGTTGATGCCCGGGGCCACCGTTAAATGTGGGTAGTTGCTCGTCAACGTCATTGGTAGAATGCGGGTGTTCTCGATTTGGGTAGTGATGGGAGGCTGACGGTCAGCGTATCGAACAATGAAAAGAATTGGCATTCTGACGGCTGGTGGTGATACACCTGCACTCAATGCGACGCTGCTTGGTGCTGCCTCGCGAGCGAATGAATTGAAGATTGAGTTGATTGGATTGCTGGGGGGGTTTAATGTCTTTTTCGATCCGCGAACGCCGCACGTTCATCTTAACCCGCTTTTCGAGACCATCCCCGAACTGGACGCTACTGTCGGCGGAACGGTCCTGGGGTCGTCGCGCCGGTACCTTGATGCAACTGATCGTGAGGCAATCGCGCGGGCGGAGGAGCGTGTTACTCGACTGGGACTTGACGGCCTTATCTGTATTGGCGGCGATGGTACGATCAACGGCATGCAGGCCTTATGCGAAATCGTACCGGCCGTGCTGGCGCCCAAGACCATCGACAATGACCTTGGGCTGAACTACCTCGGCGAAGCAGATGGGGTTGGAGAAATAGGGTCGAGTGGGGATTTTGATATTAGCGGAATGGTCAATTATGCGACGCCGGGCTATGCCACGGCCGTCTATGTCGCAACCTGGGGGATCAGGCGAGTCAGGACTACGGCCGAGAGCCATCACCGCATAGCGATCGTTGAGGTGATGGGACGACACTCTGGGTACATCGCACTAGGAGCTGCCTATGGGCAGCCCGATATCATCCTCCTTCCCGAGCAGCCGATCGACATGGCGGCGCTTGTCGAGCGCGTCTGCCAGGTTTACGATCGCCAGAAGAACGTGGTGATCGTGGTCGGAGAAGGCATCGTTGACGCAGATGGTAAGGAAATGGGGGCCAGTCGTGCTACCACGGACCCCTCGGGCAATTCGATTCTACAGGGGGCAGCAGAGGCGCTGCGGACGCGTTTGGTCGACTCGATTGGAGATGCGTTTTTTCAGCAAACGGGGCGCGTGGATACGGCGGCCCGGGCGATCTTTACTCGAAAGGTAGGCCATACGCAACGTGGAGGACGGCCGTTGAAGTTCGATCGTTACCAGGGGGCCCAGCTCGGAGGTCACGCGCTCGACATGATTGTTGGTGGCGAGAGCAACTCGTTTGCTACCCTGCAGTGGAACCCAAATGATGGTTTTACCGTGGAATCCGCTGACACCAGTGTGCTGCGAGGCAAAGATGGCATGATTCATGCCCGTCGCGTTGACGATTCGTTTTATGATGCTCGGAGGTTGCATATTTCGGACACGGGGATTCGTTACCTGGTACCGATCTTTTCCGATGCCATTGGCGCCGGCGATGTGGAGCAGATACGACACTCGCTCTTTGATTCGGGCAATTTGCGGGATGAATATCGCTCGATATCTGTGGCCATGGAACGCAGGACCGAGACACTGGACTGAAATTTCGAGGAAATGCAGGTGAGGCTCCAGTTTCCCTGCCGTGCGGACGGGTGAATTTCACAAGCCAACGTGGTATCATTGGTAACGCCCTGAAGGCATTCTCCTCAGCGTGCGTCAGCGGAAAAAGGATTCCATCGAAAGGATTGATTTAATGAAGAATATTCAAGTGCGTGTTGCCATGTTGCTGTCAGTCGCGTTGCTCATTAGCCTGGCCGGCGGCGGGATGTGTATAGCCCAGGATGCGGGCTTCAAGCCCATTTTTGATGGTAAGACCCTGCAGGGCTGGGATGGGGATCCCAAGTTCTGGCGAGTTGAGGATAACGCCATTACGGGCCAAACGACGAAGGACAATCCCACCAAAGGAAATACGTTTATTATCTGGCGAGCCGGTGAAACAGCCAACTTTGAACTGAAGCTTGATTACAAGATTATCGGTGGAAACTCTGGCATTCAGTATCGAAGTTTCGTTCGCGAAGGTGGTGCCGACAAATGGCGAATCGGTGGGTATCAGGCAGACTTTGAGGCGGGGAAAACATACTCGGGAATTCTCTACGGAGAGGCGTTTCGTGGCATCCTGGCTAATCGCGGACAAAAAACTGTCATCGGTAACAACGGTAAGCCCAAGGTCGTCGGTAGCGTGGGCGAATCAAGCGAGATCCAGAAGAAGATTAAGAATGAAGATTGGAATTCGTACCACATCATAGCCAACGGAAATCATTTTCTTCACAAGATCAATGGCGTGATCACATGCGAGGCGACGGATGAAGATGACGCGGCGCGGGCCAAGGGGTTGCTTGCTCTGCAACTCCACGCCGGACCTCCCATGAAAGTGCAGTTCAGGAACGTTCATCTAAAGATTCTGCCGTCTACCAAGACGGAAGCCACTAAAAAAAAAGCAACTAAAAAAAAGGCGTCTAAAAAAAAGGCAACTAAAAAAGAGGCCCCCAGGAAGGTAGCCTTCGTGGCCGGGACGCGAAGCCATGGCTATGGATCACATGAGCATTTCGCAGGTTGCATGATTCTCGCGAGATCGTTGCAGGCCAGTAAATTGGGGATCGAAGTGGAGGTTTTCCGCAATGGTTGGCCCCAGGAAAAAGGTGCGTTAGAAGGCTTTCACTCCATCGTGATGTACGCAGACGGGGGAGGACGGCATCCGGTCAACGCCCACCTCGAGGAGATGGATGCACTGGCTAAAAAGGGCGTGGGCGTCGTCTGTATCCATTACGGGGTTGAGGTTCCCAAGGGACCATCCGGTGATCGGCTACTCGATTGGATTGGCGGCTACTTTGAAGCGAACTGGTCAGTCAATCCACACTGGACAGCGAAGTTTGCTAACTTTCCGAAACATCCGGTTACTCGCGGTGTGAAACCGTTCGAGATCAACGATGAGTGGTATTACCACATGCGATTCCGCAAAGATCTCAAGGGTGTGACGCCGATCCTGTCGGCGCTGCCGCCAAAAACGACGCTGGTCCGGAAAGATGGCCCGCATAGCGGAAATCCGCATGTCCGAGCTGCTGTGGCCCGTGGAGAAAAACAGCACGTGGCCTGGGCAGCGGAGCGCCCCGATGGCGGACGCGGTTTCGGCTTCACCGGAGGTCATTTTCATTGGAACTGGGGAGACCCTAATTTCCGCAAGCTCGTGCTCAACGCGATTGCCTGGACCGCTAAGGTAGAAGTCCCGGCGGAAGGCATCGGAGACAAGGCACTGACCCTGGAGGATCTGCAAAAAAACCAGGACTATCCAGCACCGGGTAATTTTAATGGCGATAGCATTCGCGAACGTTTGAATTTGCCAGTCGGAAAAAAGAGCGCGAATATTCCCGCACCAGCCAGGGGGAAGGCAGCCAAGCCTGTCTACACGAGCCCGCTCGTGACCTCTCAAACGAAGGGCCACTCAGTAGCAATCGATGTCAACATCAAGGGCGCCCGCGAACTGTTTCTTGTTGTCAACGATGGCGGTAATGGCTACAGCTGCGACTGGGCAGACTGGGCCGAGCCGCGACTGGTGGGACCTGCAGGTACGAAAAAGCTTACGGATTTCAAATGGAAGCTGGGAACGACCGGATTTGGGAAACTTCAGACGAATAGGAACGTGGGTGGCAGGCCACTCAAGATAGACGGCAAAACGGTGGCTTATGGATTTGGTACGCACGCTAATTCAGTCATCGGCTTCGATATCCCTGCCGGTTACGAACGGTTCTTGGCTCGCGGTGGACTGGACAATGGTGGTACAGATCAGGGTGCCTGTGGTAATTCCGCGTCGGTAAAATTCAGCGTTTATACGAAAGCTCCGCCAAAACAGGTCCTGGTTGCCAATCGAGGTGGAGGTGGAATCGGGAGTCGTGATGCAACCGAAGCCGTCGCAGGGCTGGACGTGGCTGAGGGCCTCAAGGCCCAGCTCTTTTCGTCGGAACCCGACCTGCTGAGCTTGACCAACCTGGATATCGATCACCGCGGACGCGTCTGGGTCTGCGAGGTGGTCAATTATCGTGGCAACAACGGTAAACGGCCGGCCGGGGATCGTATCCTGATTCTCGAGGATACGGATGGCGACGGAAAGTGCGACAAGCAAAAGGTCTATTTCCAGGGCAAAGAAGTGGATTCTGCAATGGGTATTTGCGTGTTGGGAAACCGCCTGATTGTTTCCTGTTCGCCAAACGTATGGATTTTTACGGACGAGGATGGTGACGATAAACCGGACAAACGCGAACTGCTGTTCTCGAAGACCGGTGGCGCTCAGCATGATCACTCGGCACATTCATTTATTTTCGGGCCGGATGGCAAGCTCTACTGGAACTTCGGTAATACCGGCAAGTCGGTCCACGATCGCAACGGAAAACCGGTCATCGATGTGAGTGGGAACACGGTGGTCGATAACGGAAAACCGTATTTCGGTGGCATGATCTTTCGTTGCAACGTGGACGGAAGTGAATTCGAGGTGCTGGCT
>JAYGDH010000508.1:0-15946 GCA_046583055.1 Pirellulaceae bacterium
GTGGCACCGTGAATGTTAACAATTAACGGTTCCAGTTCTTCCTCAAAACAGACGTAATCGTGGGGGCACCCCAGGCGACCGACGTGCCGAAATTCATAGAACGTAATTCCACACACCGGGCAGGCTTGCTGGTCCAAACGCGATAAATCCTCGGCCGTTTGACCAATCTTGAGTTGCTGGGCCAGCGACCCGGCAAGACTGCTCAAGGCTTCCTCCGGTTCCTCTGACTGCGTCAGGTAGAGTCGAGCATGATCCTCGCAAAGATGCAGTTCATCCGGAGTATCACTAGCCAGTTCTGTAATATGAAACGTGGCTGGTTTTTCGCAACGCTGGCATTTCATTGATTTTGCTGCTCTTCCCGTACCTTGGAGCGGACCCGTTGAAATCGCCCGGCACCCGCTGTTTGGTGACTGAATCTAGTTGACCAGGAAGATGATTCGATCGGTGCAACCCCTTGAAATATCACGGCTTATCAACTCAGCTAGGATTCTAACAGGGGCTCCAAGGCTGTCAAGATGAACTCGCTTGGCTTGGCAGGGATCCTTGCCCGTTGTCCCCGAAGCGGGACGTTGTTAAGCTTGCCACGGCTTACTTTCGCCCTAATTATTGTTTGCCAGCACCGTCAAGGACAGTTCGATGCCGTATGCCCCCGATCTGCAGACATTCCTCTCGCTGGCGGATGGTCACCAGTTGGTTCCCGTTTACCGTTGCCTGTTGAGTGATTCCCTGACACCCGTATCGGCCTTTCATAGGCTTGACGAGGGTGGCTGCGCCTGCCTGTTCGAGAGCGTGATCGGCGGGGAAAAGGTGGGACGCCATAGCTTCCTGGCCGTTTCGCCGTTTCGACGAATCCGAGCGTATGGGCGGCAGGTTCGAGTTTTCGTCGGAGAGGAATGCGAGGAATTTGAATCGGATAATCCACTCGAGGAATTGCGCTGCCAGTTACAGCAATTCCGGGTTGCGCAGTTGCCTGAATTGCCCCCGTTTTCCGGGGGTGCAATCGGATACGCAGGCTACGATGTGGTGCGCTACTCGGAACACCTGCCCGCGGCTCCTGAAGATGATCGCAAATTACCTGACCTGTCGTTTGATTTCTATGACCAGGTGATCGTTTTTGATCACGTTAGTAAAACCATTACGGTGATCGTGATGGCACGCCTGGATGATCCGGACACGGCACCGATCGAGGCCTACGAACAGGCTCAGCAACGACTGGACCAGCTGGTTGACCGTCTCTCTGTAGCCAGCGATGATTTGCTCTGTGCTGATATTTCTGTTTCCAGTGATTTGACAATTGTCGCCGAATCGAATTTTACGGAACAACAGTTCCAGGACGCCGTGGAGCAATGTGTTGAGTACATTCGGGCCGGCGATATTTTTCAGGTGGTCATCAGCCAGCGGTGGGGATTGCAGGTCAAGTCTCAGCCGTTCGAGATTTATCGTTCATTACGCGTGGTCAATCCCAGCCCGTTCATGTTTTTCCTGCGCACCGATGAAGTTACTCTTGTCGGTAGTTCGCCGGAGATCATGTGTCGCGTGGTTGACCAGGAAGTCACGGTGCGTCCGCTAGCCGGTACCCGTCCCCGCGGTAAGGATGATCGAGAGGACCAGTTGCTTGCCGACGAACTGTTGGCAGATCCCAAGGAGCGCGCTGAACATGTCATGCTGGTTGACCTGGGTCGAAATGATGTGGGACGCGTCGCTCGTTACGGTACCGTGGATCTGTCAGATGTCATGGTGATTGAACGTTACAGCCATGTGATGCATATTACGTCGAACGTGACGGGGCAGCTCCAGGAAGGAAAAGATGCCTTCGATGCCCTGGCAGCCTGTTTGCCTGCCGGTACCGTCTCAGGAGCGCCCAAGGTGCGGGCCATGGAGATTATCGATCAACTGGAACCGCATCGCCGCGGACCCTATGCCGGGGCCGTGGGCTACGTGGATTATGCCGGGAACATGGATACCTGCATTGCCCTGCGGACCCTGGTGATCCAGGATGATCAGGTGTTTATCCAGGCAGGAGCCGGCATCGTGGCGGACAGCAACCCGGCCAGCGAATACCAGGAAACACTCAACAAGGCTCGTGGCCTGCTGCATGCCATCGAGATCACCGAACGCCGCTGTGGTGGCGCCTGACAGCAATTGCCTGCCGGTGGTCAGCAGCGAGAGGGCAGGGGACGATAAACCTTGAAGCGAATTCGCTTGCCCCGGTCGGTATGTACCAGGTCTTCGAAACTCAATTCAATGCCGGCGATCTTTTCCAGCTCCGGGCGCTTGTGCGGGGTCAGGATGACCAGTTGTCTTGTACAGCGGAAGAGTTGCCAGACCAGGGGAACCAGTTGATCCAGCGGGCACAGGTGTAGAGCGAAACTGCTGATCATGCAGGAATAGGTTGTCGTCATCCGGCCCTGTAGGAGATCTTCAAAGGACCATGGGGAACAGTCCAGGTTCAATCGTTCACGGTATAGCTGGTGGGTGTAAGGGTCACAGCCAGTGACCTGCTGGTAACCGAGTTCCAGGAGAACTTCGGACACTTCACCTCGCCCGCAACAGAAATCGAGACAGTTGTCCAGATCCAACCGCTCGTGATTGCGATGGATTAATTCCCGGATCCAGGGCAGGTGCGGATTCTGGTACTGGTCGGCATGGAGGCGATAGTATTCGTCAACACCGACATCCTGGTACCAGTCGCGAATCGCCCGGGAAGGTTCCGGGTCGGTCGCTGACTTCGCCGCCGGGTCCGTGGGTTTTTGATCTGACATAGGTTACCGGGATTCTCCTGGAGGCGGTCAGCAGCAGTCATTCGGCCCGCAGCAATCTCCCTCGGGGAGAATGGTCAGCGGATCTGCAGCCGCCTTGGTTTCAGCTGGAGTACGTACTGATCCCTGGCGACAATCAAAGGGCGTGGCATCGCTTTCGGCAACCGAGGTTGCTGGTTCAATCGCCACGACCTGGTCTTGATAGGGTGGTCGCGTGTAGATCTGGAAATTTTTCTGGCAAACAGCGATCCGTTCACCACGCCGCAGCACGTGCCCGTCGTCGTCTTCGACGGTTTTCCAGGGGCCCTGGTAAATGACCGCCTGGCGATGGTCACGGCAAGGTCCTTCCTTTCCCTTGTAGGCACGGACGGTCATGCTGCGAAACTGGATACCCTCGACGACTGCCCAGGGTTCGGATTGTCGAGCCATGATTTCCATCCCGTAAAATCCGGCCTCCGCGAAAGCCTGCAGAAACTCATGTTCCACGAACGCCCCGCTGATGCAGCCGCTCCATAATTCGGGGTCGGCCTGCAAGTGATCCGGGACCGGTTCGTCGCAAACAATGTCACTGATGACTGCCCGTCCACCCCGACGTAGGACACGGAAGATCTCGGCGAACATCTGGTGTCGGTCACGGGTCTCGACGAGGTTCAGAACGCAATTGGAAATGACCACGTCAATGGAATTATCTGCGATCAGGGGGCTTTCCTGGCGTTGTCGGGCAGCCCAGCTTTGCACCGCCAGCCAGTCCTCGGTTCGCTGGACGGGATGCTCTCCCAGGTAGGCCTCCAGTTGGTCCAGGTCCAGGGCCAGATCCTGGATTCGACCTTTACAGAAACGTACGTTGTCCCAGCCGATCCGTTCACTAATCGTGGCCTGGTGTTCCCGGGCCAGTGCCAGCATGTCATCGTTCATGTCGACCCCGATCACCTGGCCAGTTGCTCCCACCACCTGGGATGCGATGTAGCAAATCTTGCCACCACCGGAACCCAGGTCGAGCACAGTTTCTCCGCTGTGCACATCGCGAGAGGGATCACCGCAACCGTAATCGCGATCGATCAGTTCCTGGGGAAGTACTTCCAGGTACTGGGTCTGGTATTGAACCGGACAGCAGAGGGAAGGTTCAGCTGCCTGGGAGGCAGCGCTGTACCGATCCTTGACGGCCAGCTCCACGTCTAGATTTTCTTTTCCTGCCGCAGAAGTGTTCACTTCGAAATTCTCCTTGAATAACGCTGAATCGAGGATTCGCAGACCGAGCTTCGTATCGTACGAACCTGCTGGGGCTATTGTTTCGATTTTGGTTCCCGTCCACAATATGGAGAGTTGTTAAGCTGGTAAAATTATTGGGAGTTTTTTCATGATTCACGTGGTTGCCACGATTGAACTGGCAGATGGCCAGCGAAACGCCTTTCTTGAACATTTTCATCGACTGGTCCCTCTCGTTCACGAGGAGCAGGGATGTATTGAATATGGCCCCACGATTGACCTGGCAACCGAGATTGGTGCCCAGGGGCCTACGCGTGACAACGTGGTCACCGTGATGGAGAAATGGGAGAGCCTGGAAGCCCTCGAGGCCCACCTGGTAGCTCCCCACATGGTGGAATATCGTGGCCACGTCCAGGAACTTGTGAAACAGACTACCATCCAGGTGTTAAGCCCCGTGGACCCACCAAACCATGCGTGAATTATTACCCCAGTTAAAACAGTTACTCGCGGATCGCCGTCCGACGGCTTACTGCCGGCTTGTTGAGACACGCGGGAGTACGCCACAAAAAGCCGGGGCCACCATGCTGGTCTATGCCGATGGATCCCAGGCAGGCACCCTCGGTGGTGGTTGCGTGGAGGCCGAAGTGAAGCGGCGCGCACTGGGGGTCCTGGACCGGGGAGTTGCCGAGGTTTGTCGATTTCAGCTGGATCATGACTACGGCTGGGACGATGGCCTGATCTGCGGTGGTCGCATGGAAGTGTTGATCCAGCCCGTGGCTGAAAACATGGCCCGGGATTATTTCCTGGAACTGGTCCGTGCCATCGAGGCCAGTGCAGGGGTCAGCGAGGTGATCGTCTTTGACGAGGAAGCCAGCGGCTTGCCTGCTCCCAGTAGTTACCTGTTTGATGGCGAGGGACATCTACTGGCTACGGAGTCCGTTGCAGAGGCAGTTGCCATCGAGGCATCCCTGCATCAGATCGTGGCCCGCTTGCCCGCGTTGGAAACACGGCCCCGCGCCCAGGCCAGTGGTGGCATCGCGATGTTACCCTTGTTGTCCCGATGCCGACTGGTGATCGTCGGCGGTGGTCACGTTGGCAAGGCGGTCACGGAATTGGCCTCTGAGCTGGATTTCGATGTTTGGGTCGTTGATGATCGACAGGAATATGCCAGCCCGGAACGATTTCCCCGCGCCCAGAATTGTATTTGTGGTGATATCGAAGAGGTTTTACCTGGCTTGGAAATCAACTCCGATACCTACTGCTTGATCGTCACGCGTGGGCACCAGCACGATGAGCGGGCCCTGTATCATCTCGCGGAACGCGGGGCGCGTTACGTGGGGATGATTGGCAGTCGACGTAAGATCAAGATGATCTACCAGGACCTGTTGGAAGAAGGGCTTGCGGCAGAAGCCCTGGAACAGGTTTACGCGCCGCTGGGAATCGAGATCGGCTCCCAGACGGTGGCGGAAATCGCGGTGAGTATTTGTGCCGAGTTGGTCGCTCACCGTAACCTGGGTGGGCAGGTGCCAGGCCGGTCGCAGCAACGTATCCTGGATGCCGCGGAAAGTCGATAAATGGTACGGAGCTTTGCCATCATACCCGCGGCGGGGCAGAGTCGCCGCATGGGACGTCCCAAGCTGCTGATGCCATGGGGAAGCGGTTGCGTGATTGACCAGGTGTTGCAGGCATGGTGCCAGAGCCAGGTGTCAGAAACCCTGGTTACGGTGCGAGCTGATGATGAACCCCTGTTGCAACAGTGTGCCCAGCATGCAGTCGAAGTGGTGGTGATGGATCCGCCACCGGCTGATATGAAAGCCTCGGTCCAGGGAGCCCTTGACCACATCCAGCGAAGCTACCAGCCGCAGGACTCCGACGTCTGGATGCTGGCCCCGGCGGATATGCCACGCTTGTCCAGCGAATTGATCAATCACGTGCTGGCTGCGCATCAGCCGGCACAACCGGCGATCATTGCGCCTCGGGTAGGGGAGCTCAAGGGGCATCCTGTCCTGTTTCCCTGGGAATGGGCAGCCACGGTTAATCAGCTGGATTCGGACCAGGGGATTCGTGAACTCTGGGCCCGGCATCCTGGTCGGACCATTGCCTGGGGCGATGAACGTCCCTTGGAAGACATCGATACGCCCGCTGACTATCAACAGCTGAAGTCGCAACAGGAAGGTCCGTCGAAAGAAAGTAGCCCGTAGTTAATCCAGCAGCATTTCCGGGGGCAGACCCGGTTTGCCCGTGGACTCTTTCCACTGCTGGCGAATCGTTCGCAACCCGGCTGCACATATTTCAAATTGTTCTGCCAGTCGCTGCAGGACGTCCCCGGGCGCATCTTCTGTATCGGTGATAGCCAGCTTGCTGGCGATCAGGTATGCACGTTTGCCCTGGGAGCAATAAGCACCGAAGCGGCCAGGCATCTGCCGGGTGGAGCCGGCTTCCAGGGACTCGGGAAAGAGACCTGTCCAGAAGAGAGCCATGTCGCCAATCAAACGGTGAACTTGCCGACGATCCTGCGGACCTTCCTGCTGGTCCGCTTCCCAGAGCATCCGGGAGAGGTCGTGTAGATCACTGCCGCGGCGCGACAACACACGTTGTGGATGATCGGAGCGAATAAACCGCATCAGCATATCCGTGATATAGTCGGTCAGCGGTGGGTCCACGACTCCCAGCCGGGTCTGGAATACGTGTTCTGACATTCCGGCAAAGAAGTGGTGAAGCTGATGACTAGGTGACTGGTATCTCATGGCAAAAGGTCCTCACTTTTAAGTCCTGTTCACAATGAATCAACCTGCATGTGTCCTAAACTCTACCGGGCTTGTTTTAGAAAGGTCAAGATGGACTTTGCTTGGTGGCTAGATCACGGGTTGCCTTAAGGTGTTCCAGTACAGGGGTTTGATGGAATCCGTCTGCCAGGGCGTGAGCACGGTTTTGGGCAAGACGGCTGTGTCCAGGTCAGTCAGCAGATGGATTCAAGGCCGCCAGCAGCGATTGCACGAACTGGCCGATCGAATCGAGAACTTCCGGACGTGAATGGTCGGCCAACTCGGCAAATCGACGAACAATGGCAGAGCCGACGATGATCCCGTCCGCAACCGATCCCAGCAGTTGGACATGCTCCGGTTGGCTGATGCCAAAACCAATGCAGATTGGTAAATCTGTTTGTTCCTTGAGCCAGCCCACGTCCTCGGTCAGTTGCGCCGGTAACTCTTGCCGTTCTCCAGTGATTCCGGTTACGGAAACGTAGTAGAGAAATCCACTTGATGACTGTGCAATTTTTACAGCACGTTCCCGCGGCGTGGTTGGCGTGACCAGCTGGATCAGGCTGAAGTCTTCACGGCGGCAGATTTCTGCCAGCTCATCCGCTTCGTCCACCAGCAGGTCAGGAACGATGGCCCCGACAATACCGGCTTCCCTGGCCTGGTGGACGTATTGCTCGAGTCCCTGTCGATAAATGATCGCGTAACTGACCATGGTAATCAGTGGCATCTCCACTTCGGCAGTCCATTCCGTGGTCTTCTTGAAGATCTGGGAAAGACGAATCTGCTGTTGCAGGGCGCGCGTGTAAGAGGCCTGGATGACGGGACCATCGGCAATGGGGTCGCTGTAGGGAATTCCCAGTTCACAGAGGCTGCACCCGCGGCGAGCCAATTCCTTGATCACTTCGCCGGTGAAGTCCAGGTCCGGATCTCCCGCGGTTATGAACGGCATGAATGCCTTGCGCTGCTGGCTTTTCAGATCGGCGAAGATTTGATCAATAGCGGACATCGTGGTGAGTTATTGTCCCGATAGGTAGTAAGGAGGATTGCAGGTCAGTGGTTGATTACAAGTTGCGGAGTCGGGCTATTTCGGCTGCGTCCTTGTCGCCGCGACCGGACAGGCAGACGAGCACACGTTCCTGCGGCGACATTTCAGCGGCCAGTTCCATGGCCTTGGCGACCGCGTGAGAACTTTCCAGAGCGGGCAGGATGCCCTCGCGGGTTGCCAACGCATCGAAGCCTTGTAGTGCGTTATCATCCAGGCAATAGGTGTATTGGACCCGGTTGGTGTCTTTCCAGTGGCTGTGCTCCGGGCCTACACCCGGGTAATCCAGCCCGGCAGAAATGGAATGGACATCACAGGTCTGTCCATCCTCATCCTGCATCACGTAACTGTAGCTGCCATGCAGCACGCCCGGTTGTCCGAAGCTAAGTGGCGAGGCATGCTGGCCAGGTTGGTCCCCACGCCCACCGGCCTCGACCCCGACCAGCCGAACTTCCCTGTCCCCGATGAACGGATAGAACATTCCGGCGGCGTTACTGCCGCCACCGACACAGGCCACAATCAGTTCCGGAAGCTGCTCAAAACGGTCCAGGCACTGCTGGCGCGCCTCGCTGCCGATCACCGACTGGAAGTCGCGAACAATCTGTGGAAAGGGATGTGGACCCACGACGGACCCCAGGATGTAATGCGTGCTGTCGACGCTGGACATCCAGTCTCGCATGGCTTCGTTGATGGCGTCACGCAGGGTCCGCGATCCGCTGGAAACCGGCCGTACTTCAGCTCCCAGTAATTTCATGCTGTACACGTTGGGTGCCTGTCGCCGTATATCCTCCTCGCCCATGTAGACGACGCACGGTAAGCCAAAGCGAGCACAGGCAGTGGCCGTCGCGACGCCATGCTGACCCGCGCCGGTCTCGGCGATCACGCGTTTTTTACCCATCCGCAACGTCAGCAGGGCCTGCCCTAGCGTGTTGTTGATCTTGTGGGCACCGGTGTGATTGAGATCCTCTCGCTTGAGCCAGATTTGTGCGCCGCCACACAGTTCACTTAGCCGTTCGGCATGGTACAGCGGAGAGGGACGTCCCACGTAATCATGCAGCAAGGCATCGAGCTCGGGAAGGAAAGCAGGATCCTGGATGGCTTCCTGGTATTGCTGGGCCAGTTCGTCCAGTGCCTTGGCCAGGGTTTCCGGTACAAAACGCCCACCGAAATCACCAAAACGCCCACGTTCATCAGGCACATTAGACTCTGGGTTCGACGGATTCATCAGGTTCAGCAATCGATGCCCTTGAGGGCATACGTTTCCAGGTTGGTTTCAAGGGGCTGTAGAACCTGATTCTCGGCCTGATCGATCGACGGGTCAAGGTGAGAGACAGGGGTGGTCCGCCGCCAATCCTGTACGTATCCTGACAAGTCTTCTAGAATAGGGCCTCTCTTTCCACGAAGTTTTGATTCAGGTCAAGGAGTCATCCATGCCGGAGCTACCCGAAGTCGAGACCATGCGCCGCGGCATTTTACAGGTCGTGGGAGCTCGTATCACCGGGCTGGAATCCCTGGCCGGAACCTATAAACCGATTTCAATTAAGCCGAAAACAGCCGTTTTTCGCCGCCGTGTGACCGGGCAGACCATCGTGGATGTGGGCCGGGTGGGAAAACGCGTGGTGGTGAAACTCAGTAATGATGACGTGATCATCCTGGAACCCAGGATGACGGGATTGGTACTGGTGGCCGATCCGCCCAACGTGGAACATTTGCGGCTTAGGATTGACCTGGCAGAATGCCCTGTCAAGCAACTTTGGTTCTGGGATCGCCGTGGCCTCGGCTCGGTTTACCTGCTTCGCCCGAAAGAATTCGCCCTTCGCCTGGGGCCGGACCGATTGGGGCCCGATGCACTGCAGCTGGATCCCGCATCGCTCCAGGAACGGCTGGGCAGCAGCCGACGAGAAATCAAGGTCGCCTTGCTGGATCAACGAGCCCTGGCGGGCGTGGGAAATCTCTACGCATCAGAAATCCTGCACGTGGCCGGCGTTCATCCCCGCAAACGCTGCGATCGGGTCAGTCGGAAACAGTGGCAACGTATTCACCAGGCCATGGAGGGTGTGCTCCTGGAAGCAATCGAACACGAGGGATCGACCCTGTCGGATGGCACCTATCGCAATGCCCTGAACCAGCCCGGTGGTTACCAGAACCTGCATCGTGTTTATGACCGTGAGGGAGATCTTTGCCCGGGTTGTGAAGCTGCTTCGATCCGTCGTATCGTGCAGTGTCAGCGATCAACGTTTTACTGTCCCCATTGCCAGACCCGGGGAACGCGTCGAACGGTAGTGGGAAAGCCGCGTTAGCCAAATCCGGGGCCGATGAGCCGCCGCCAGGAATCGCCGCCAGGAATCGTTGAATTTGCACCCGGCCTTGTTTTTCGGTTTAATGGCCTTGGTTATTCGTAGCGACCAGCCGGCCATGATCTGGTATTTCCGCGAGGAACCCCACGTCCACACCTGGGGCCATATCCGCCAGCCGACCTAACCGGTTTCAATGCAGCAATCATCCAGCCAGGTTCGGGCCGGATGGAGATAACAATAGAAAGAGTGTCGTCCCATGAAGAAACGTAACGATCGTACTGACGCCGCTGGTCGTTGGCTGCTCATCGCCTGCTTGGTGATAATCGCAATGTTGGCACCCGTGGCCCAGGCAGATCCAGGCAAGGGGGCCAGAGGCATGGTGGCATCGGTTCATCCATTGGCCACGGATGCCGGGGTTAACGTTCTCAAGGCAGGCGGCAATGCCGTTGATGCTGCCGTGGCCACCGCGCTCACACTGGGCGTGGTCGATGGATTTAATTCAGGCATTGGCGGAGGCTGTTTTATTCTCATCCGTCGACATGACGGAACCTTGATTGCCATCGATGGGCGGGAAATGGCACCAGCCAAAGCCCATCGTGACATGTACCTGAAGGATGGCCAGCCGCAATCCGATCTGAGCAAGGTGGGTCCGTTGGCATCCGGCGTTCCCGGGGCCCTGGCGGCCTACGAGAAAGCAGTCCAGTCTTGTGGGAAAACGCCCTGGAAAGACCTGGTGACGCCCGCCTCGGAACTGGCTAAGCAAGGATTTGTCATCAACGAGAGTTACGCCCGCAAGGTAAAATCAGTGGCCAGGCTGCTGGCACGCTACGAAGGTTCTCGTGCGGTCCTGTTGCATGCTGACGGTAGTCCGCTCAAGGCGGGTGAAACGTTGCGACAACCGGACCTGTCAGCGACCTATCGGGATGTTGCCGAGAACGGAGCCCAGGCTTTTTACCGTGGGAATTTTGCTCGCCAGACAGCCCTCTGGATGAAGAACAACGGGGGCCTGATCACCCGGGCCGACTTCGCTAATTACCGGGCCAAGCAGCGAGAACCGATCGTCACAAAATACCGCGGTTACACGGTGGTCGGTTTCCCACCACCCAGCTCCGGGGGAGTCCATGTGGGCCAGATCCTGAACATCCTGGAGCATTTTGATTTAAAGCAGTTATACAAGGATGATCGAGCGAAATTTACCAACGTGATTGCCGAGGCAATGAAGGCCGCTTTTGCCGATCGTGCCCACTGGCTGGGCGATGCGGATTTCGTGCGGGTACCCAGGGGGTTAATCGATACGTCGTATGCAAAGCAACTGGCCGAGCGAATCGATCCTGGCAAACGGACGCCTGTGAAAGGCTATGGGTCCCCCCCGGATTGGCAGAATCACGTCTTTGGGAAACACACGACACATATTGCGGCAGCAGACGCGGAGGGAAACTGGGTTGCGATTACCGCTACCGTGAATACAACCTTTGGATCGAAGGTCATCATTCCCGGTACCGGCGTGGTGATGAACAACGAGATGGATGATTTTTCGATTGCACCGGGTGTTCCCAACGCGTTTGGCCTGCTGGGTGCGGAAGCCAACGCGGTCGCCCCGGGTAAACGCCCACTCTCGAGCATGAGCCCCACGATCGTGCTGCGTGACGGTCAGCCGGTAATGACGATCGGTGCCGCGGGCGGGCCACGGATCATTACCCAGGCCCTGTTGGGAATTGTCCATCACCTGGACCTGGAGATGCCTATCCAGGATGCCCTGGCGATTTCCCGCTTCCATCACCAGTGGGCACCCGACCGATTGTACGTGGAGCGTACGATGGACCGCGACCTGATCAGCGAACTGGAAGCCCTCGGGCATCGCGTGGAGACGCGGTCAAGCATGGGGATTTCCCAGGCCATTTCCTATGATGTCGAGCGGAAACAGTTCATCGGGGTCCATGATCCACGGACCCCGGGCAAGGCAGCTGGATTCTAGATCCGGTTACTTTGCCAGTGGTACGATGGTTGCTTTCTTGATGAAATCCATGTCGGGAAAGTTCTTCTTCAGGTAGGCATTTCCCTCTGACTGGATCTGGCCTTGCTGGGGCATTTGCCCGTACTTGCTGGTCAGCTTGTCGACCACGTCCATCCCCTTGATCACCTTGCCAAACGGGGCAAAACCCATTGCGTCCAGTCGTGAATTGTCGCCCAGGTTAATGAACATCTGCGTCGTTCGCGTACCGGGGCCGGCCGTGGCAAAGGTGAGCGTTCCCCGCTTGTTGCTGACTTTCACGGGATCATCCTTGATCTTGGCTTCACGCCACTTGGTTTGAGTCTTGGGATCACCGTTGATACCGAATTGAACCACGAAGTTCGGCACCACGCGGAAAAATCGACAGTCGTCGTAAAATCCCTGTTTTATCGCGCTGTGAAATCGATCGGCTCCCAGGGGAGCGGACTGGCGATTGACCACGATGATCACGTCACCCTGGCTGGTTTCGAGCTTGACACCAAATTCATCCGGGGCAGCACGTTGTGCCCGGAGAACACCCGGCTTGGCTGCCAGGAGGAGGGTGAAAATTACCAGTGTGGCACGAAGCGTAAAATGATGATGCATGGAAGATTCCTTTCAGGATTTACTTTCAAGATTTAATAGCCTGGTTGCTGGCCAGGTTCAGGGTTGAGCATTTGATGCAGGGATGGCTGGAGCCAACTGAATGTTTATTCGTTCTCCTGGATGGCGGCAAGTAGGTTTTGCTTGATTTGTTGGAGTTGTTCCGCGGATTCGATTTTTTGCTCCTGCCGGTCGGTCACGTAAAAGACATCAACCACCTGGTCCACGTGGGTGGTAATTTTTGCCAGGTGGACTTCAAGTTTCAAGTCGTAGAGGGCACGCGTGATAGTATAGAGCAGCCCGATCTGGTCGTAGGCAAATACGTTGATAATGGTAAATGCGCGGACGGTATTGTTGTCGATTACGACGCGTGTGGGCATGGGGTTCAGTTCACTGGCCCCCTGCTCGGAGCTGGATTGCCAGATCTTGCGGAACGTCAGCGGTGCCGTGGAAGGATTTTCAATGCTGTCGAGTAGTTTTGCCGAGATCTCCTCTAAACGTGCCTCGGGAGGATGTTCCGGGAAATCAAGGTCCTGGACGTAAAACCGGTCAATCACGAGCTTTTCCGTCAGGCGATCAATCTCGGCAGCCATGATCTGGTTTCCCTGGCTGCTGAGGACACCGGTCAGGCGATGGAACATGCCGGCCATGGTGGCCTCGTGGGAACCAATCGTGTATTCAACCGCGTTGCGTTCGGGAACCAACCGTGCCCAGGCCAGTGCCTTGCCCTCGCCCAGGTGGAGCAGGGCCTCGAGTTGGGGCAGGATGTGGTCTCCGGGAACCGAGGTCAGGTAACCGGCTGGAACCGCGTTGACCAGGTCGTGGAACCGCTTGCGATCCTCGTCCGGGACAGTCGCCTGCTGTCGCAACTCGGCTCGTTGTTGCTCGAGGGTCAGTTTGGATCCAGCCAGGCTGGATTCGCCGGTCAGGTGATTGCGAGCGCGATGGTACAATTGGGTGAGCAGATCCAGTTTCCAGTTATTGAAGACTCCCGGGCCTACCGCTGAGATATCTGCGCAGGTCAACAGGTAAAGCATTTGGAGGATTTCGGGTGAGCCGACTTCCACGGCGAACTTCAGGACGATGTTCGGATCATTGAGATCATGTCGCAGTGCCAGGTTGGACATCATCAGGTGCTTGTGGATCAGGAAGCAGATCGTGTCCGTTTCCGCCGGTGGTAATTGCAGGTGAGCGGCGGTCTTCCTGGCGATCCGTACGCCGACTTCCGAGTGATCCTCATTGGTTCCCTTGCCCAGGTCATGCAGCAACAGGGCCAGGTGTAGCGTCCGCTTGTGCTCCAGGCTGCGATAGGCGTCTCCCAGGGGCCCGTCGTCACGGATGAACTCGGTGGCATGGTAAATGGCGCGAATGCTGTGTTCATCCACCGTGTACTTGTGGTATTCATTGAACTGCAACAGGCACCGGGCTTTTCGCATGGCCGGAATGAAACATTCCAGGACACGCAGTTCGTGCAGCCTGCGCAGCAAGTCGGCCAGCCGCGCCGGTTCGGACAGCAGGGAGAGAAAACGCCTGGCTGCCTCGGGCGAAATGTCGATCTGGGTTCGCTTCAACATGGCCTTGCGAATGGCCTGCCAGACGGAGTGATCAATACGCTTGTCGTAGAGATTGGCCAGGTCCATCAATCGCAGCACTTCGGACAGTTCGTTACTCACCTTTTCCAGCCCCCGGCGGGTGGCCCGGATCTGGAAGGGGCCGACCAGGAAATCGCCCTCCACCTGGTGGCTGAACAAGGAACCCCAGAAATGGGTCCAGGTGCGACGCGAGCGAGCCGATCGAACAAAGTGAGTCTGGGCGTATCTGACCTGGCTAGTGTGTTCGAAATAGACCTGCATGAACCGTTCCACGGCCAGCAGGCTTTCATCTGTCTGGTAGCCGTATTTTTCCGCCAGTCGTACCTGCTCCTCGCGCGTCAGCAGGTCCTGGGATTTTCCGGCATGAAAGTGCATTTCATTGCGCAGCCGTAAAAGGAAATCATAGGCAGATCGCAAGGTGTTGCGATCTGCTCGCGTCAAGGCACCCATGCGACGCAGGCTATCCAGGTCAGCTTCTCCATGTCGAGTGAAACCGATCCAGCGAACCAGCTGCAGCTCTCGCAAGCCGCCACGTGATCGCTTGATGTTCGGTTTCAACAGGTAGACAGTATCTCCAAATTGCTGTCGCTCCTGGCGCCGCTCCAGGATGATGCGTTCTACCAGTCGGTTGCGGTTTCGACGCCGGACCCGCCGAAACCGATTGTTGTAACGGGAGTAGAGCCGCACGCTGCCGTGCAGGAAACGCGATTCGGCCAGGGAAGTGAACGTGCTGATATCCTGCAGGGACAGTGTGCAGGCCTCGACAATGCTGCGGGCACTGAAGCTCAGTTTCAGACCGGAATCATAGATGTCCTGGGTAAATGTCTGGGCCAGGGGTGTGATGTGATCAACCGCTGCTGGATCGTAGAGTAGCATCAGGTCGACGTCCGAGTAGGGAGCCACGTCGCGGCGGCCATAGCCGCCATGGGGCACCAACGCCAGTTGGGATTGAAGTTCCTCGCGTTCGCGGACGCTGGAGGTGAGCTGCTCCAGGGCACCGTCATAAAGATCCAGCAGGACCGAGTCGAGCAGATCGGTCATCGCGGCACAGATTTGAATACCGGGAGATCCCTGGTTATGACGCTCGTGAAGCTTGGCACGTGCCTGGCTAATTTTTTCCCGGGCGGCCAGCACGCGAGGTTTCAAGCCGCTTTGACCAGACATAATGAGTTACCGCGATAGTTCGATTTAGAGCGCGTCTTCGCCTGTTTCTCCAGTGCGAATACGAATGGAATCCTGCAGGTCGGAAATGAAGATCTTGCCATCACCAATCTGGCCCGTCTGGGCCGTCTGCAGGATCGTGTCAATCACTTTCTGCAAGTTGTCGTCGGAGCAAATGATTTCCAGCTTGACCTTGGGTACGAAATCGACCGTGTATTCCGTACCACGGTACATCTCGGTGTGCCCTTTTTGCCGCCCAAAGCCACGAACCTCGGAGACCGTCATCCCCTCGATACCGTGTTCTGCTAAAGCATTTTTGACATCTTCCAGCTTGAAGTGCCGTACGATGGCTTCGACTTTTTTCATGAGATCAATTCCTCGGACAGTAGTGGAGCAGGTAACGACATGGTGACCGCCTTTGAGGTAATCCCGTTACCTGATCACATATCGTGCTATTTAAGTCTTGAATAATCGCAATTCTACAAGTCGTTGCGACATTGTCTAGACACTGATATACCCTTCTTCGCCGTGTTG
>JAYGDH010000578.1:0-3003 GCA_046583055.1 Pirellulaceae bacterium
CGTGGCGGTTTCTTCCGTGGCGGTTTCTTTCGCAGCGGTTTCTTCCGCAGCGGTTTCTTCCGTGGCGGCTTCTTTCGCAGCGGCTTCTTTCGCAGCGGCTTCTTTCGCAGCGGCTTCTTTCGCAGCGGCTTCTTTCGCAGCGGCTTTAATGCGGGTTTCTTCAGCTTCCGCGGCTGCTTTTTCGCCGGATGCGTGCGATACCAGGGTATCTACCAGTCGCTCGTCAACTTTGACGGTCAGGTTGCGCAGCACGTGGTCATTTAATCGACAGGCTCGCTCGAAGTGGACGACCTCTGTGGGATCAATGCGAAAATAGCTCAGCCAATAGGTACCTTTACGGTGCCCATTGATCGGGAAAGCCAGTTTTTGTTCGTTCCAGCGTCTGCTGATCAAGACTTCACCACCGCGTCGTTCGATCATTTCCGTGATTTGACTATCCACGGCATTAGGGTCACGAGCGAATCGATTTGAATCAAGAATGAACAGACATTCGTAGACGTTCTGAGTCAACGTGATTCTTCCTTTCCAAGAGTTCTTAAAAATTAGTTTCCGTTGTAATTGTTCATGCAGAATTCGGTACCGTTCTGTATCCACTTGCCGATGGCATCCACAGCTGTCTGAACAGCTTCCTGGATCGTGTCCCGTTCCGCGGCAGGAAATTTTCCCAGCACGTAACCAGCTGCATCACGTCCTTCCGGGATGGTGCCGATTCCAATCCGAAGACGGGAAAACTCAGTGGTGCCGAGCTTGTTGATTATGTCTTGTAGTCCTTTTTGGCCTCCTGAGGATCCCTGCGAGCGAAACCGTAACTTCGCCACGGGCAGGCTAAAGTCGTCACAGACGACAAGTAGATCCTGGTTTTCCAATCGGTAGTATTTTTTTGCTGGCAGGACACTTGCCCCGCTGTCATTCATAAAGGTAATGGGGCAGAGCAATAAAACTGATTCTGACTCGATCGTTGCATCTACCGTTTCACCTTGAAAACGTACTTTAGGTTTGCTGGTGCCGTGTCGGCGTCCCAATTCTTTCAACACTTCCCAGCCGATGTTGTGCCGTGTGCCGTTATATTTGCGACCGGGATTACCCAGGCCTACGATAATTTTCATGGCCAGGTGCAACTCATTAACATTAACTGTCCGTGGCTTCTTCTTCTTCTCCTTCTTCCTTGCGTCCGATGACTTCGGGTTCGCCAGCAGCGCTTGTATCTTCTACGGCTTCCGGGTCTCCCTCTTCTTCTGGTTCGAGTTCGATGGTCGGCTCGACACATTGCACCAGCAGGCTATCGCCTGGCAATGAGATGTTGATGCCGTCGGGTAATTCAAGGTCGGCCACTGTTAACGATTCGTTGAGTTCCAGTTGATTAATATTCAGTTCCAGCTTGTCTGGAATCGAATCAGCACGACACTCAATTTCAATGGTATGGACCAGGGTTTTGATGACACCACCGGCATTTATGCCTGTCGCGGTTCCGCGTGTTTCCAGAGCGACGTTGACGGTTACCATCTCGGTTGCTGAAACCCGTGTCAGATCAAGGTGAATAATAGTATCGCCGAGAGCGTCCCATTGGACTTCGCGGATCAAGGCACTTTCCTTGACGTCACCCTGCAGGTCAATCAGTTTGGCGCTTTGTCGTATGGCACTTTGCACCTGGTCCGATGGAACTGCGAGTGGGACGTTTTCTTTTCCGTGCCCATAGAGGATGGCCGGAATTTGTCCGTCACGACGCAGACGCCGTGTGTTTTGGCTTCCAAATGCATCGCGTCGTGTTACTTCAAATACCTCAGACATACCTTGCATTATCCTATTTGGGCAGCGAATTTCATCAATCAACGATCGGGTTGTCTACATGTCCTGACCGGGAAGGCGTTTGCCGTCAGTTTCCAGGTCACGGTCTGTCCAGCGGCCAGAGCGTTCGAAGAACGTGGCTTAAAGGAGACTTGCTGTAAACGGACTATTGTTACACAAATGGCATCAAAAACAAGGCCATCGAAGCGATCTGAGAAGACTTTAAGGAGCTTGTAAATAAGGAGTTTGGGCTGATTCGCGGCTTGCCCAAATTGGTTTCAAGAGGTAACTTTGGGGTTGGTCGTCTGATTTTCGCTAGATCTGGTTTCGCCATGGCAAAAACTCGCAAGAAAACGTTCGAGTACGTGGAACCCATCGGAGCCCGTGTTTTAGTTCGTAAAGACGAGCCAAAACGGGAAACCAAGGGGGGCATTGCCCTTCCTGATGCAGCGGAGATTCCTACGATTACCGGGCGAATCGTGGAGATTTCGACTTTTATCAGCCATGATGAAGATGTTCCGCTTCAGCAGTACGACAAGATTCTTTTCCATCCCAAGAATGCCATCCCGGTTGATTTTGAGGCGGATAACCTGTTGTTTGTGGTGCCAGTTGAGGACGTAGTTGCCGTTTTTCGTCCCGAATCGGAACCTCGCAGCTAGGCTGTTCAGCTGCCAACACTTTTCTGGAAGTTCTCTGACTTCGCTACAATGTCCCCGGCAGAAAGCGGATCCCCGGCAGAAAGCGGATCTTGCTATCAGTTTGAATTGCCGAAGATCGCGCTGATCGATTGGTCATGATGAATTCGTTTGATGGCTTCTGCCAGCAGCGGAGCAACGGTTAATATCTTGATCTGTGGAATTTTGCGATCGTCGGACAGGGGGACGCTGTCGGTTAAAACCACGCTGGTGATCGGTGCGTCGTGCAACCGTTCCATGGCCGGGCCGCAAAGGATCCCATGGGTAGCGGCCACGTGGATTTCCCGAGCGCCGGCTTCTTGAACGAGACGAGCTGCGCCACAAATCGATCCTGCCGTACTGATCATGTCGTCAAACATCAAGGCGACACGTCCGTCGAGCGGACCTCCGATAATGTTTTCCTGCTTGGTTTCCGTGGCACTTGCTCGCCGCTTGTCCACGATGGCCAGGCAACCTCCGAGTCGCTTGACGTGTCCAATGGCGCGCTTGATGCTGCCTTCATCAGGGCTGACAACGGCAATTT
>JAYGDH010000622.1:0-12996 GCA_046583055.1 Pirellulaceae bacterium
TGCCAAGGGCTTCAACGATGAAGTGCAATGCCAATGTATTGTCCTGTCCAGTGACCGTCAGAATGATGCAGACGTGTTGGCCATGAATGGTGCGGCAACGGCTCTGTTGATTTCCTCGATGCCGTTTGAAGGTCCAGTGGCCTCGACACGGGTCGGACGGGTTGATGGTCAACTCGTTGCATTCCCGACGCATGATGAACTGGAGGAAAGTGACCTGGATATGATCATTTCCGGGGCGGAGGACGTGGTCCTGATGATCGAGGGTTTTGCCCGTGAAATGCCGGAAGATGAAATGCTGGCAGCGATCAAGTTCGGACACGAGACGATCAAGGAAATTTGTCAACTGCAGCTAGAATTGGCAGACAAGTGTGATGTCCAGAAAATCGAGTTCGTTCCGCCTGAAGATGACGGCTTGCTCGAGAAGCTCAAGGATTCCTGCTACGAGCAGTTTAAGGACAGGAAACAGACGGAAGGAAAACTGGCCCGTGCCGAGGCGATTAGTGCCTTGCGTGCGGAGGCGATGGAACAAAATATTCCGGATCCCGACGCCGCGAGCGCCGTCTCCCAATCGGCTTTCAAGCGTGCCTGGCATGACCTGGAAGAAGAAGTGGTACGAGACTTGATCATTGCCGGGATACGTGCTGATGGTCGTAAGGCAGACGAGTTGCGTAATATCGAGTGCCATGTTGACCTGCTGCCACGTACCCATGGTTCGGCCCTGTTTCAACGAGGTGAAACCCAGGCCCTGGTATCCATTACGCTGGGAACGTCCCGGGATGAACAACGGGTAGATGGCCTGATGGAGGAATATTCCAAGAAGTTCATGCTGGATTATAACTTCCCGCCATTCTCGGTAGGCGAATGCCGTCCCATCCGGGGCCCCGGACGTCGCGAGATCGGTCATGGAGCACTGGCGGAACGTAGTGTCAAACCGGTACTTCCGGATCCCGAGGATTTCCCTTATACGATTCGTGTGATTTCTGACATCCTGGAATCCAATGGGTCGTCCTCCATGGCAAGTGTTTGTGCAGCGACCCTCGGCTTGATGGCTGCGGGTGTCCCGATCTCCAAGCCTGTCGCAGGTATCTCGGTGGGGCTCGTCCAGGAGTCGGCAGAAAAGTGGACCCTGTTGACGGATATCGTCGGTAACGAGGACCATTTCGGCGACATGGATTTCAAGATCGCGGGAACCCAGCACGGGATTACCGGAATCCAGTTGGATCTCAAGATTCGTGGAATCAGCGAGGAAATCATCACTGCCACGATGACCCAGTCGCGAGAGGCGCGGCTTGAAATCCTGCGTAATATGTTAAGCGCGATTCCACGGCCCAGGACGGATATTTCGCAATATGCTCCGCAATTGTTGCGAACGAATATTCCGCCCGACAAGATTGGCATGCTGATCGGACCCGGGGGTAAGAATATCCGCAGTATCCAGGAGGAAACGGGTACCGTGGTCGAGGTCGATGATGATGGTGTCGTGACCGTGGCTTCTGATAACCTCGAGTTTGCTCAAAAAGCACTGTCGAGAATCGAGGCCTGTACGGCGACCGTACAGATCGGCAAGGTTTATGATGGCGTGGTTTCCAGCGTCAAGGACTTCGGTGCTTTTGTTGAAATCCTGCCGGGTCGAGACGGACTCTGTCACATTAGTGAATTGTCCTCCGGATTCGTGAATAACATTGCGGACCTGGTTTCAGAAGGGGATGAAATGAAAGTGCTGGTCATCGATGTTGATGACCACGACCGGGTTAAGCTCAGTCGTCGTAAAGCCCTCGAGGAACTGGGCCTGGAAGATGAGATGGTCACCGCAGAAGGTGAAGGCGAAAGCGGTGGCGGAGAACGTAGTAGTAGTAGTTCCTCGGAAGGTGAGGAAGGGCGTGAAAGATCCGGCCGCGGTGGTCGGGGACGACGTTCTCGCCGTTAATCTTCCAGGTGGCGGCCGTCGTTTTAACGATGGTAGCTGCTTTAACGAGGTAATACAGGCAGCCAGGCAATTTGCCTGGTTGCCTTTTTTTCCGGCCCGGTAGCCCGGGGAGTGTTTCGGCTTCCGTGTTCAGTAGGTATGTTGGCCGGCTCTTGTTATTATAGATGCAATCGAATCGTCCATTGATTTCAATAGGGGGCCCGCGCGATGAGCGCACCGCAAGACTCGGATACGCGGCAACCGCTGCAGCAACTGTTGGCCCAGTACCATGAATTGGCCGAGTTGGCTGGTTCTCTTGCACACGAGATCAAGAATCCATTGTCCGTGATTCGCATGAACATGGACCTGCTGGCGGAGGATCTTGCCGAAGCGGAGACGCTGCGGGAACGCCGGGCGCTCGGTAAGATCGATGTCGTGCACACGCAATGCACACGGCTGGAGAACCTGTTGAATGACTTTCTCAAATTCACGCGGTTGCAAGGACTGAACCTGTTGGCGGGCAACCTGAACGAGGTCCTGGGACGAGTTTGCGATTTATTCGCAGTCCAGGCCGTTGACGCGGACGTAGAGATCAGGCGTTACCTCGATCCGGATCTGCCATCGATCCTGATTGACGCGGAAACGCTGGAAGCGGCCATCGTGAACCTGGTCAAGAATGCCATGGAGTCGATGCCGGACGGTGGTACGTTGACGGTAACCACGCGATTGACAAAGAATGCGGTGGCCCTGGATCTTATTGATACGGGCTGTGGAATGGGAGAACGGACAGCATTGAATATGTTTGATGCGTTTTACACGACCAAAAACGGTGGATCAGGCCTGGGATTGCCAACCGCCCGGAAAGTGGTGGAGTCCCATGGAGGGCGTATCAGTGTACAGAGCGTGGAGGGGCGTGGTACGAAGTTTACGCTGGAATTTCCGGCTCCAGCCCGTATTTCCAAGGATCATGTCGATTCCGTTTAGCTCGTGGTTTACAGTGCCGCTGGCACGGGATCTTGGTTTCTGGGCAGTTTCTGGCTTCTCAGGGCACTCGGGTTCTGGTCGCATTTTTACGGATTCGATATGATGGAGAGCATGGCAACCAACGATGCAACCGAGACGTCGGAACCGTCTCCGTCTACAATTCGCCTGCTGATTGTTGATAACGACCGTGCACATGCCCAGGCGATGGTAGAAAGTCTGGAACGGGATGGTTACCAATGCGCAATGGCGACCTCGGGTCCGGATGGGTTGCGGGCTGTGGAGGGTGATATATTCGATGTCGTCGTGACGGATCTGGTGATGAACGACGTGGATGGAATGGAAGTCCTCGGTCGTACCAAGGAGGTATTACCGGACTGTGAGGTCATCATGGTCACGGGTCATGCCACGGTTCCGAAGGCCGTGGAGGCAATGCAGCAGGGTGCGTACAATTTCCTGGAAAAACCGATTACGCCGAACCGACTGCGAGCGGTGACCAAGAAGGCGGCCGAGGCAGTGATGCTGAGGCGAACCAATTTTGAATTGAACCAGCGTCTGGACGAACGGTTCGGTTTCGAAGGAATTATTTATGCCAGTGACAAGATGAAGGATGTCATTGAACGGATCAAGAGAATTGCTCCCACGGATGCGTCCGTCTTGATTACAGGAGAGAGCGGTACGGGAAAGGAATTGATTGCCCAGGCGATTCACCAGAACAGCCCTCGTAAGGCAAAACGGCTGGTTCCACTGAATTGTGCTGCGGTCGCGGAAAATCTCGTGGAAAGCGAATTGTTCGGACACGTGAGAGGTGCCTACACGGACGCCGTCACGGATCGAGTCGGCGCGTTCGAGTATGCGAACGGGGGCACCCTGTTTCTTGATGAAGTAGGAGATATGCCGCTGGCAACTCAAATCAAGCTGCTGCGGGTACTGGAAGAACAGTTCATTACCCGGGTTGGCAACAATGAACAGGTGAAGGTGAATGTCCGTGTCCTGTCGGCGACGAACCAGCCGCTCGAGGCAGCGATTGAACAAGGGACATTCAGGAATGATCTTTACTATCGCCTGAAGGTTGTGCCGGTTGATCTTCCGAGTCTGCGCGAGCGGCGAGAAGACATTATTCCGCTGATGGATCATTTTCGAAAACAGTTCGTGAAACGCCATAATAAACCAGTCAAGAGCGTGTCGCCCACGGTAATACGACGCTTTTTTGCATACGACTGGCCAGGAAATGTCAGGCAATTGAGAAATGCCATGGAGAGTATGATCGTCGTGGATTCGGACCAGATACTGGATGTCGATGATTTGCCACCGGATCTTGCGGAGTTGCCAGTGGCCGCGACCGAGGCTGCCAAGGGACCCGCGGAGTTGATTGGTCAGCCTCTCAGCGAGATCGAAAAATGGGCTTACCAGCAAACACTCAAGCTGACCAACGGAAACCGGGAAGAAGCAGCACGTATCCTGGGCATTGGAGCTCGAACGGTGTATCGGAAACTAAAGGAATATGATCTCCAGTAGCAGGCGGCAACCAACAAGGAAACGGATTTCATGGCTGACATCTTCCAATTGCCTCGTTCGGTGATCAACAAGATCGCTGCTGGAGAAGTTATCGAACGTCCGGCCAGTGTCGTCAAGGAACTGCTCGAAAACGCGGTTGATGCCGGGGCCACGCGCATTGATCTGCTGGTCGAGCAGGGCGGCAGCCAATTGATTCGCGTTGCGGATAACGGCTGTGGAATGGCCCCGGATCAATTGGAACTGGCCGTTGCCAGCCATGCGACCAGTAAAATTCAGGATGCTGACGACCTGTTTAATGTCGAGACACTCGGATTTCGAGGGGAAGCACTGGCCTCGATCGCCGAAATCAGCCAGTTTCACTTGCGGAGTCGTACGCTGGATCAGGAGGCAGGTGCAGAACTGGATGTCGTCGGTGGCGAGAAAAACGCGGTCGTTCCCTGTGGATGTCCCGTTGGGACGACCATTGAAATCCGTAACCTGTTCTACAACACTCCCGTACGTCGCAAATTCCTGAAGACGACACAGACGGAGATGGGCCATGTTTCAGAGGCGTTTACGCGTATCTCGCTGGCGAATCCCCATATCCATTTTAGCTTGCGTCATAATCAAAAACAGTTGCATGATCTGCCGCCTGTCGACCACTGGTCCAAACGGATCGGACATTTTTTCGGTCGTGAACTGGCAGAGAATCTTTTCTGGATAGAAAGTGAAGCCGACGGTGTACGCCTGAGCGGATATGTGGCTGATCCAACGTTCAGTCGTTCACATAACCGGATGCAATATCTTTTTCTCAACGGCCGGCACATCCGTGATCGTTCATTGCAACATGCGCTGGGAGAAGGTTACCGGGGACTTCTGTTGACGGGCAGGCAGCCCATTGCATTCTTGCGGCTGGACATGCCGGCGGAAGCCGTTGACGTGAATGTCCATCCCACCAAGCTGGAAGTGCGTTTTCGAGATGGGAGGCAACTCTACAGTCACTTGCTCGGTACGATACGCAGCATGTTCCTGGCCACTGATCTGACAGCCAAGGTCGATGATGTTGGCAAGGATCGACAGGGTCCCGAAGCAGCGATGGACCCTGGAAGCTTGTCGCAGCATCGCCAGCAACGGGTCGATTGGGCACAAGGCTCATCTCGGGGTGAAGGTGTTTCGGAGCTTGGATCCTCGGGCAACCGTGTCAGTGCCGGCGAACAATGGCAACCGGCAGGAAACACGTTCTCTCTGGCGGCAGGCCGCCAGGTCGTGGTGTCGGGAAGTACCAGCCAGGAAGGTCAGCCGACCGAGGCGTTACCCGACGCGGTCACGGGGAGCTCCCTGGGGATGCAGTTACATAATCGATACCTGGTCACTGAACATGAGAATGGAATCATGGTGATCGATCAGCATGCCCTACACGAGCGAGTTCTCTACGAGCACCTGCGAGAGAAAATTTCAAACGGTGCGATGGAAGTGCAACGCTTGTTAGTGCCCGAACCAGTGAATCTCACCGCGGCCGAGGCAGCGGCCGTTGTTGAAGCGACCGAGGAACTGGCAGCCCTGGGGATCGAAGTTGAGCCTTTTGGCGGAGATACGGTGATTGTCCTGGGGTATCCGGCAATGCTGGGCAAGCTGTCTCCGGAAGAAATACTTCGGCAGGTAGTGGAACAGTTGATGGCGAAAGATCGTCCGCCGGAACGCCGTGATTTGATCGATGAATTATTGCACAGCATGTCCTGCCAGGCAGCTATCAAGGCAGGTGATTCCCTTTCCATCGAGGAAGTGGTCAGCCTGCTGTTGCAGCGGGAACTCTGCCAGGATTCTCATCATTGTCCGCACGGTCGGCCCACGGCATTAGTTTTTACAAAAGATGAGCTGGATCGACGATTTCGACGGATTTGATGTTGCCCTTCTCATAGATCAAGATAGAAATAGGGTAATTAAGTAGAACTGGGTGGTCGATGTTGCAGGCACGGGGTGCCAGGCAGTTATCGACCTGTCAATACGAGCGAACGATTGAGAAGTAGCTGCTATGATTTGTGTTAGTATTGGACGAGGCAGGCATAAACATCTCCTTGCTGAGCATCGGCATTTGGTTTCACAAGGTGCGCAGTTGGTTGAATTGCGACTGGATTACCTGAAGCGTAGTGTCAATCTCCAGAGATTGTTGAAGAATCGACCCGGTCCTATCGTGGCCACCTGTCGCAGGACCCAGGATGGTGGGCGGTGGGCAGGAACGGAAGAGTCCAGGCAGATGATCCTGCGTTCTGCGATCGCCGGAGGGGTTGACTATATTGATCTCGAAGAGGATATCGCAGCCACGATTCCGCGTTATGGTTCCTGCCAGCGAATCATCAGCCTGCATGACTTTCGTGAAACACCGGGCAACCTCGAGGAAATTCACCAGCGGTTAGCGGCCCTGGATGCTGATATCGTCAAGATTGCCACGATGGCGCATTCGCCACATGACGGCCTGCGAATGTTGCGACTTGTTCGTAACAGCGAGATTCCCACCGTGGGGATTTGCATGGGAGATATCGGTACTCCTTCACGCATCCTGGCAGGAAAGTTTGGAGCCCCCTTTACCTATTCGACCTTCCACCATGAGCGGTCGTTGGCACCTGGGCAACTTAGTTTTCAACAGATGACCGATATTTATCACTATGACAAGATTGATCCGGAAACCGAGATCTACGGTGTGATAGCTGATCCGGTAGGCCACAGTCTCAGTCCAATCATTCATAACCGGGCATTCAATGAACTTGGTTTGAACAAGGTCTATTTACCATTTCGTGTTCCACGAGAAGACTTGCGGTCATTCCTGTTGGATTGTGACGAACTGGGAGTTGGAGGGTTGAGCGTGACCATCCCGCACAAGGAAGACGTGATCAGTTGCATTGACGAGATCGATGAAGCGACACGTAGGATTGGAGCCGTCAATACGGTGGTTTTCAGGGACGGGAAAAAGTATGGCTTCAATACGGACTTACCTGCTGCGATGGCCTCGATTGAACCGATGGTCCAGTTGCGTTTCGGGGAAACCAGCATGAAGAACAGGCGTGCCTTGATCCTGGGAGCCGGAGGAGTGGCCAAGACGATCGCCTATGGGTTGGTGCAGCAGGGTGCGGACGTGGTGATTTGCTCGCGTACCCAGGCACGGTCTGAAGTGTTGGCCAGTCAACTGGAATGTGATGTGATTGATTGGGATCGACGTCATAACGTGGAAGCAGATCTGCTCGTGAATGGAACACCAGTGGGTATGCATCCCCAGGTTGACCAGACTCCCTTTGAAAAAAGAGGGTTGCGGCGGGAAATGGTGGTTTTTGATACCATTTACAATCCTGAGCAGACCCTGCTGGTAAAGCTTGCTCGCGAGGCTGGTTGCGCTACTGCTACCGGCGTGGATATGTTTGTTCGACAAGCAGCGTTGCAGTTTGAGATATTTACGGATCGGGAGGCACCGATCGAAATGATGCGATCTGAATTCAAGCGGACGATTGCTGCTGCAAGGCAATGACGAGGTGCCAGGCACCAGGATGCGTGGGGTCGAAGAAGGTCGCTGTATGGCTGCTAACAATCTGTACCTGATCGGATATCGTGCGACCGGAAAAACTACGGTTGCGCAACGCCTGGGCCTACAATTGGATCGCCCGATGGTGGATGCTGATGACTTGATCGAAGCCCGGGCCGGGATGCCAATCAAGGATATTTTTGCCGAGGCCGGCGAGGACGGATTTCGAGATGTCGAAACCGCGGTGATTAATGATTTAAGTCAACGAGGTGAGACGGTCGTGGCATTGGGTGGTGGTGCTGTGCTCCGCAAGCAGAATCGCCAGCTTTTACAGAATACTGGCCCGATGGTCTGGTTGCAGGCTTCTGCCGATACGATCCTGGAGCGGATCCAAGGGGATCCCACAACGACCGACCGACGGCCCAACCTGACCCATGCGGGCGGTTTACAGGAGATCCAGGAATTGTTGTCTGACCGTGAACTGGTTTACCAGGAGTGTGCGGATCATTGCGTCGATACAGAGGGTAAATCACCAGGATCCGTAGCCGATGCGATTTACCGCTGGGTGATTCAGTACTGGCGGGACGGAAACGGCTAGAGAATGCATGCTGCACTTTTAATTCAAACCGATCAGTAATATGAGGTGGTGGGAATAACGTGTTGGATTGGCTGGACTACGCGGGATGGTTTGTGCTGGGAACCTTGCTGGGTTCTCAAATCAATCATGCCATTTACCAGTGGGCATGGCACCCTCGATGTATTAGTCCCTGGTCTCCAGTTGCTCCCCAGGCTCCGGCGCGTCGCCGATGGGACCGCTTGCCAATCCTGGGTTGGTGGGGCCTGAGACGTGAATCGAGTATCCACGGGGCGGGATTCTGGATCCGTCCCATGCTCCTGGAAATTGGTGTGGGTGTCAGCCTGGCACTGCTTTACTGGTGGGAAATAAATCGGTTTCAGGATGCCCAGGTTGACACAACAGGCCTGGTCGTTCGTTTCCTGGGACATGTGACGTTGATCAGCCTGCTGGCCATTGCCAGTTTCATCGATTTTGACGAACAGACGATTCCTGACCTCGTGACGATACCGGGTACGCTGATGGCCCTGTTGCTGGCCGGCCTGGCTCCCGCCAGCCTGCTGCCTGTCGAGGGGCCGGGTGGAAGTGAAATACCCCTGCTGGCCACGGCTCCCTTTGCATGGGATGTACGGTTGAATGAAACGGGTGGTCTGATATGTGGCTGTGCCTGTTTCCTGGCCTGGTGCCTGGCGATTGTTCCCAAGGTCTGTACGCTTCGATCAGGATGGCGCCGGGGGATCCGTATCATGGTGGCCAGCATCATCCGTCCACGGCGTAAAACACAGGCACGACTGGAACGCACACCACGGCAGCCTTACCTGGTCACACGCCTGATGGTTTACAGTGCGGTGGTTGGCAGTATCTTGATTGGAGTTGGCTGGTTCATCGGTGGACCTGGTTGGCAAAGCCTGCTGACCTCCCTGTTGGGAATGGCATTTGGTGGCGCCGTTATATGGGGAGTTCGTTTGGTAGGCGGGTATGCGATGCAACAGGAAGCGATGGGGTTTGGTGATGTGACCCTGATGGCCATGATCGGTGCATTTCTCGGTTGGCAGTCCAGCTTGATCGTGTTTTTCCTGGCTCCCTTTGCGGCCTTGTTGATTGGTTTGATTCAGTTGATATGTGTACGACGAACGGACATCGCATTTGGTCCGTATCTTGCCCTTGCGGCCGTGGTTCTCGTGACCGCCTGGCAGTGGGTCTGGGAAATACGGGCACGTAACTTTTTTGAGTTGGGGTGGGTTGTCCCCATGCTGGTGATGGTTTGCCCGGTCTTGATGGGGATATTACTTATTGTTTTGCAGTGGTTCAAGGGAATCATACGAGGGTCGGGTTAACGTTCCCGGGCGTTTCGGCAACAGGTCTCGTGGTGAACCTCTTGATGCTAAGATAACTCAAGACTGTGAACTGTTGACACCTAGAGAGAAGAGCAGCAAGAAGTGGACAGAAGCAGGGGAGATCATCACGTTGATTGCAATCATTGATTACCAGATGGGTAACTTGAGAAGCGTACAAAAAGGCTTCGAGAAGATCGGGCACGAAGCCCGGATAGTGTCTGACCCGGACCAATTGACGCAGGCGACGAAAATCGTGTTGCCAGGTGTTGGTGCTTTTGGCGATGCTATGCAGGAATTAACCCAGCGTGGTTTCGTGGACCCTATCCGGAACTGGATCGAGCAAGACCGTCCGTTTCTAGGTATCTGTCTTGGATTGCAACTCTTGTTTGAACGAAGTTACGAGGGGAGTGAATGTACAGGACTGGGGATCCTGGAAGGGGAAGTCCTGCGTTTTGACGTGCCATCTCCCTTGAAGGTGCCACACATGGGGTGGAACGAACTGCAGCTGCGCAAGGATGTGCCGATCCTGAAGGGGATTTCTTCCGGAGATCACCTGTACTTTGTCCATTCCTATTACGTAGCTCCGCAGGACCCGGAAGTGGTGGCCGTGGAGGCAGATTATGGGGGGCCATTTTGTGCCATGGTCTGGCGAGGCCAGTTATTCGCAACGCAATTCCATCCGGAGAAGAGCCAACGAGTAGGTTTGCAGATTCTGGAAAATTTTGCCACGCTTGTGTAATGAACAGGTCGTAGCCAGGGGGCCTTTTCTTTACTTATCCCCTCCCGTAGATGTGGCTTAAAGCCCCTGCCGGGACTTGTCAACCGCTTTGTTGTTTGGCATATTGCCTGTTTCTTCTAAGACTGGAATAAAGGGGGCACAGGCGACTCTCCTGATGAATATTTGGCCAGCGATTGATTTACGAAACGGCAAGTGTGTTCGTTTGCAGCAGGGTGATTATAGTCGCGAGACGGTATTTGGTGATGACCCAGCCGTCGTGGCTCGCCGTTGGATATCGGAGGGCGCGCAACAACTGCACCTGGTGGATCTGGATGGTGCCCGTGATGGCTGCTGGGCAAATCGAGACGCCGTCCAAGCGGTCGTACGGGAAGTGAATGTGCCCTGCCAATTAGGTGGTGGTATCAGGGACCGGGAGACCATTGCAGAATTGTTCGGGATTGGTGTCAGTCGGGTTGTCATTGGAACCAGGGCACTCAAGGATCCTGATTGGTTCCGGGAGATTTGTCGCGAGTATCCGGAGCGTATTGTACTGGGACTTGATGCGCGCAATGGCTGTGTGGCAACCGATGGCTGGTTGGAAACCAGCGAGATCCCGGCGGTTGAATTGGCCCGCCAGTTTGAGGGCGAACCGATTGCTGCCATCGTATACACGGATATCGCAAAAGACGGCATGATGGCAGGTCCTAATCTAGCGGCCATGCAGGAGATGGCGGAGGCGAGCGGCTTTCCCCTGATTGCGTCCGGTGGCGTTACGACGATCGAGGATGTGCGAGAATTGGCAAAAATGAAGCTGGCAGGATGCATTATCGGGCGGACCTTGTACGAGGGCCAATTGGCTCTGCCGGCAGCCCTGGAGGCTGCTCAAGGCACCTCGTGAAAGAATGTTTTGAGTGTCCGGATGGTAGGCATTTGGTCAGTTTAAGTGTTAAGATAACAGGTGTTTTTCGAATCCTTGGCGTGTTCCGCAATGATCAAAACCAAGGATGTAAATCGGTGAAATGATTTTAAGGAACGATCAGCATGGCTAGTGGAAACGTGGCGGACATTCGTAATATTGCGTTTGGTGGACATGGTTCTTCAGGTAAGACCACCTTGGTGGACTATTTGCTAGTGTCGACCGGTACCGTGAGCGGTACTCCCAGTGTCGATAATGGTACGAGTATTTGTGATTTTGATCCGGAGGAGAAGAATCATAAGTATTCCATCGAGGCGAGCCTGGTTCATTTCGAGCATGGTGGCAAGCGATTTAACGTGATTGACACCCCCGGGTACCCGGATTTTATCGGCCAGGCGATCGGTGCCATGCACGGCGTTGAGAATGCCGTTGTCGTGGTGAACGCTCAATCCGGGATTGAGGTCAACACACGCCGTGTTTTTGAAGAGGCAGGCAATATCGGGCGCGGGCGCATCGTGGTGATCAACAAGATGGACGGTGAGAATATTGATTTCCCCGAAGTCGTCAGCAGTATCCAGGAGTTGTGGGGAAACCGTTGCGTACTGATGAATGTGCCTGTCGGGCACGGCCCCGATTTTAGTAGCGTGGTCAGTACGCTGCGGTTGCCGGCTGAAACGAATGGCGCATTGCTGGATCCTGCAGAAATTCAGCAGGGACTGATTGAATCAATTGTCGAAGTTGACGAAGAGGTAATGGAGCGTTACTTCGAGGGACAGCAACCCACGGATGAAGAATTGGGACGATTGATTGTTCGCGCTGTCGCGGAGGGAAGCCTGGTACCGATTTTATGTTGTTCAGGAAAAACCGGGGTGGGAGTTCCGGAATTGCTCGATGCACTGGTCATGTGTGGGTTAAGTCCGATGGATAAGACCAGATCCAGTGCCGGAGAATCGCCGGCAGAAATTGTGCCGGACCCGGATGGAGATCTTTGTGGCTTGATCTTTAGAACCCGTATCGACCCGTTCGTACAGAAGCTGAGTTTTATACGAATCTTTTCCGGGACACTAAAAAAGGATGCCAGCGTGGCCGTGTCCACGGCCAGGAAACCTGTCAAGTTTGGACAGTTGGTGAGCGTGCAGGCTGACCAGGTGGAAAGTATTGGCGATGCTGGACCCGGTGAAATCGTCGCGGTGGCCAAGATGGAAGAATTGCATACCGGGTCCGTGCTGGGCGAGACCTCTTTGCCTGATATCAAGTTCCCGTCTCCCATGGTGGGGCTGGCGGTGACTCCCAAGAGCCGTGGCGATGAAACGAAACTGTCGGGAGCCTTGAATAAAGTAGTTGAAGAAGATCCCACCTTTCGCTTGGACCGCAATGGTCAAACCAAGGAACTGGTGATGACCGGAATGAGTGAACTTCATCTGATGGTCATCCAGGAAAGATTGACCCGACGTGATAAGTTGGAAGTTGAGACCAAGGAGCCAAAGATCCCGTATCGGGAAACCATCCAGTCCTCGGCGGAAGGAATGTATCGACACAGGAAGTAAAGTGGTGGA
>JAYGDH010000001.1:0-1789 GCA_046583055.1 Pirellulaceae bacterium
CGACGCTCTTCCGATCTGCGGCCTGATGGATTAAACCCGCGTTTGGCCATTGCTTCCTTGGTCTGCCGGATCTGTTCAGGCGTCATCGATTCCCAGTTTGGTCTTTGCGGCCAGCGGCTGGAACTCTGCCCACCGGTAGGACTGTCCTGTCCCTCACCACTACCAGCAGCTGGCTGCGGTGCTGCCAGAGGGGCCGGCTGCGTGATTCCCGCAGCTCCCTCGGGGCGTGCGATCAAGGCCCAGCCATTGAGCATGCCAAAACGATCACTGCGCTGACCACGAATGGTCAACTGCCAGATACCCTTGACGCTTTTACCGTTGAAGTGACTCAGGCTGGGCTGTTTCTTGATAACGGCCTCAGGCTGAAAGGATCCTTTGAACGGATACCTGGCCCTGGTGATCGAAACTGGGGACTGATCATCAAAAATCGTCTTGTCAAAATGATCCTCGGTGCCTCCCACTTCCGTGAACAGTTCGATTTTCTGACCATCGGGTCCGGTCAGGTAGCAGTCCAGCAAACTCAAGTAGGAATGCGTGATTGAAATCTGCAGATTCAAGTCACCCACGAGGTAATCCTCAGTGACCTCGATCTCCGAAACCATCGTTCTCCTGGGCGAAAGAATCTCGGCATTCTTATTCGCATAACTGCCCCCGGAGACGGTTTCCGACTGCAGCACTTCCATGGTCGTCACAAGCCCATCCCCATTGCGATCCCACCTGGTGAATTCGCTGAACTTGCTTTCGGTCCATTCCTGCGTGTATTCACCCATGGAAACCTGTTGGTCGCGGTTCTTATCCAATGCATAAAACCAGTCGGGCAAGCCCTCGACCACCTCACCAGCTTGCTCTTCCTGGGTCTTCAAGTAGGCAATCAGTTCATCACGGGTAATACTTCCATCCTGGTCAACATCAACACGTCCCGCGGAAACCCCCAGGCTTAACGATTCGTTCATTTCCAGGCGACCATTGCGATTCGCGTCAAAGCGACCCACCAGCATCGCGGCCAGGTAGTAGCTACTGCCTCTTGATGCCCGCGTGCGAGAGCCACCGCGTTGTTCCTCTTGTTTCCGGAACGCCGGCCGCACATCGTTGACTCCACGTTCCGCTCGCTGGCCCAGTTCCCCCGCGATCCCGTCCAGCAACCGTCTCCTGGCATACCGCTGGGTCAATTCCATGCGACTAATATGCTCGTCCTTGTTCAAATCGTCATCGAAAGGATTACGATGCGTCCACTTGCGGGCCCTGGCTGCCTCGGCACGGCTAATCAAGCCATCTCCATTGATGTCGTAACTGCGCATGACTTGCCGGGCCAGGTCCAGGTCTGCCTGGATGTAAGGATACTTGACCCTGGCCAGCCCAAAGTCAGGCACCAGCGGCTCCTCCTTGTACGCGCCGAAAGGCCTGATGGTACTTTCCCCTTCCGGGCGCAACTCGCGTCCAAAGCCACCGTTCTGACCATAGTAATATTTCCGTGCAATCCCGGTTAACCGCTCAATGGAGATCGGTTTCTCTCGCCATGACCGGCTTTGATTCTCGGTAATACGCTCGATGTATGGCCTGGCCTGCGGCGTAATCTCGTCGGGAGAGATCTGTCCATCTTGATTCTTGTCCAGTCGTTCCAGGGCTTCCCGTAATCCCGCCTGGCCGAATAGAGGATTGACCACCATTCCCGTCAACAGGATAGCGACACAGGCAACGGAGCATCTTCGCAACAGGAAAGAGAAAGCATCCGCGATACGGGGGCTTTGTTTCATCGACCAGATCCTCTACTTGAACCTGAAGACCTACT
>JAYGDH010000003.1:0-1690 GCA_046583055.1 Pirellulaceae bacterium
ATGTTCAGTGGGCTGTCGATTCCCTTGCACGCAGAAATTGACGTTCGCGAAGATGACGAGCAAATCCAGATTGAAACTCCACACTTGAAAGTAGCGATCCGTAAGAAGGGGTATGTTAGTGGAGTTGCCGCGGGTTCATTCCTGGACAAGAAGTCCGGATTTCGTGATATCGGTTTCGGGTTGGATATCGCTGATTGGATCATGGAACCTGGTAGCGATGAGAAGTACCGTGACCAACTGGATGACGACCTGGTCTATCGATTTGGTAATGAATACCATGGTGCCCGGCCCAAGCGTTGTATCGAAGGTCCCCAGATTTGTACGAAGGCAGGTGAACTGGATACCCGGGTTATTCGCGGGGCTGATTTTGTTGCTGTCAAACTAGGGTTCCAGTATCACAAGGCGGCTCCGGGACGCAGCACCGGATCTCGCTGGACCCAGACACTGGTCTTTCCGAAAGACCAACGATACTTTCTGTCCAGCCATCGGATTGAAGCTCGTAATGAAAGCGATGCGATGTTCGTCAGGATTGATATGCCGGGTCACATCAAACACCAGCGAGGAGATACATTCAGCGAAATTTACCTGAGCTATCTTGGTGAGCAGGGCCGTATTGCCTCGGACCAGTTTCTCGATAATTTTGCGCCGGATGAAAAATATAATTACCGGCGAGATCTGGGCCTCAAGCCACGACGATTTATTCGTGCTTACCACGTTCGTGATCCCAGGAGTGGTGCCGCGGGCCCATGGTTAGCTGGTATGACGCTGGATCCGTCGCTGGTCCATGAAGCCTGGTGTCATCAGCGGGGTTATGTTTGCCTGATCGAAGAATTTGGTGGGCGCCCGGTTAAACCAGGAGAGACCTTCGGGGCAGCCTTCGTGGTAGGTTTTTTTGATTCGATCGGTGAAATGGAAAAAGTCTATGATAAGCACCGTGGTTTTGATCGGCTGAGTGTTGATCGGCACGGCTGGAAATTGAGGCGTTGGGACGGACAGGGTGTATCGAGTTCTAAGTAAGTGCTGACAGGAACCAGTGTCAAAAAGGAAAATCGCATGAGTTCATCATCACTTCCCGACGGGGAACAGTACGATCCCACGTTTATTCACTCGCGACGTGAAGCTGTTGTCATCTTTTGCAGTTGGGTTGTGGCGCTGATCTGGGCTGTACCTTACTGTTACCTGAACGGTTACAACGTGGCTGATCCCGAGAATATCAAGACGGTATTGGGTATTCCTGCCTGGCTCTTCTGGGGAATTGCGGCTCCCTGGATTGCGGCTAACCTGTTTACGACCTGGTTCTGCTTTGCCTACATGAAGGATGATGACCTGGGAAGAAATCCTGACGAAGAAGTTGAGACAGAGGACTCGCAAGAGGAAGCCACAGACCAGGAGGGTAACTAATGAATAATACGATACTGTTCGCCGCTGGCTCCTCGAATGCAGCCCTCTGGACGTTCCTGATTTACATGTTGGCGGTTTTTAGCCTGGCTGCATTCTCCAACAGGTTGCTCAAGGGAAAGAATTTTCTCAGTGAGTATTTCCTTGGTAGCCGTGGGCTGGGCGTCTGGGCTTTCGCCCTGACCTTCGCGGCAACCAGCGCATCGGGTGGTAGTTTTACTGGCTTTCCCTCGAAAATTTATACTCATGGGTGGGTGCTGGGACTCTGGATTGGCAGTTACATCGTGGTCCC
>JAYGDH010000007.1:0-7093 GCA_046583055.1 Pirellulaceae bacterium
CTTGCCAGGGTTGGCTGGACTTGTTTTACGTACGGATCCCAGGTGCCACTTGCCGAAGTGAGCCGTGGTATAACCAGCCGTTTTCAGCGCTTCGGCAATCGTTGTCTCCTGGGGACGCATGGGGTAGCCCCATTTAAAGACACCCATGCGATTCGGGTGACGACCGGTCATCACGCTGGCACGGGTGGGTGAACAGACGGGAGCCGCGGCATAGAAACGATCAAATCGCAGTCCGGTGGCAGCCGCCTGGTCAAAGTGAGGAGTCTTCAGATGCGGGTGGTCGTAGTAAGCCATGTCTCCCCAGCCCTGGTCGTCAGCCATCACCAGGACGATGTTGGGTAGGGACTTGCCGTAGCTGGAACTACCGGTCAGGACGATCAATAGAAAACAGGTTGCTCGTGAAATCATGGTGGATATCTCGCTCGTTCAAAAAATCTGGCAATGCTGGCTGGGAACGACCTGTTTGTATCTTCTCCGTAGCTTGAATTCAAGTTGGTGAAGTGGTCGTGAATCTGTCGCGGGACCGTTTCGTGGAAAATTACGGCGAGAGAATCGGGCTGCCCGGCTTCATTCCGGCAGTAGATATCCATACCATGAGAACAAGTGATGCTCAGTAGCTGTGAATCATGACCAGCCCTGGACAAGGAGAATGACGTCGTGCGACTTGAAGGCAAAACAGCAATCGTGACGGGAGCCGGCCGAGGTATTGGCCGGGGTTGCGCCCTGGAACTGGCCCGTGAGGGAGCCAGCCTGGTGATCAACGATCGTCCAGGTAGTCCGGACCTGGAAGACACGGCCAACGATATTCGTGCCCTAGGGCGTGATTGCCAGGCGATCGAGGCAGACGTGTTTTCCCGTGATGGCTGTGAGCAGTTGCTGGCCACTGTCGGACCGCTGGATATCCTGGTCAGCAACCCGGCCTTTAGCCGACGTGAGGCGTTTCTTGATTACGACCCCGTGGTGTTTGAGAAGACGATCCAGGGGACCCTGCTGAGTGGATTTCACATGGCCCAGTTGGTTGCACGGCAAATGGTCGCTGCCGGCAACGGCGGTAAAATGGTATTTATCTCGAGCGTGCAGGCGGAGATGCCGATCGGCTTGTGCGTTGCCTACGGGGCAGCCAAGGCGGGCCTGAATCACATGATGCGGACGATTTCCGTTGAACTGGCCGAGCATCGTATCAACGTGAATGCCATCGAGCCAGGTTGGATTGATACCCCGGGTGAACATGTCACGTTTGGCCCGGAGAAGATCGCAGAGGAAGGCAGGTTATTGCCCTGGGGCAGGCTGGGAACGCCCGCGGATATCGGACGGGCTGCAGCCTTTCTCGCTTCCGCAGATGCGGATTACATCACCGGTTCGGTGTTGGCAGTGGATGGCGGGTTTCGCTACAAGGATTGCCGCGTCGAGAAACAGAAGCCAGTGCTTGATGACTGAGTGCCGTCAGAGTTCCAGTGGATACGAGGTGAGTCGCCGAACCCCGTCGACGGTGACCAGGTAATTCTGTTCCAGCCGGATACCGGCGTGTAGCGAATCGCCGTAGAGTCCCGGTTCCGCCGTAAAGACTTCCCCTTCCTGGAAAGTGTCATCCCAGTTGGGATTCAGGTGGGGAGCTTCATGGGGATAGAGGCCGAAGCCGTGGCCCAGGTGGTGGGGAAATTCTCCCAGGGGACAGCCTGACAGCATCTCGGCAGCCTGCTGGTACAGCTCCCGGGAAGAGACTCCTGGCTTTACCGTGGCCTCGACCATGTCAAGCGTCTTGGCGATCGCCTGCCAGGCCTCGAGTTGGTCGTTCGTGGGGTTGCGGTCCACTGAAAAAGTACGGCAATTATCCGCATAGTAACCCCGGTAGGCTGGCCCCAGGTCCAGGATGAACAGTTCACCGGCCTGGGCCTCGCGTTGCCGGGGTGGACCGCCACGCGCGTTGCACTGGTAATCATTACCGAGTGCCGTGAGCGGTTCTCCGGCGACTTCCACGGCAGCCGCGTGCAGTTGGTTAAAGACGTCCAGTTCACCGATCCCGGGCATGATGATTTCCCGGGCCCGTTCGTACATGGCATGCGTGCAGGTAATGGCCCGATCAATCATGGCCAGTTCGTCGGCATCCTTGATGCGCCGCAGTTGGCACAGCTGTGGTTCCACGTCGGTCAATTGTTCGAGGGAAACCGCTGGATTTCCCAACGCCTGTAACGCGTGGGGGCCACTGGTGCCAAAATCTGCACCGAGTCGCGTACTGCTGGTGGGACCGATAGCAGTCGCCAGTGCCTGGGCAGCAGCGGCTACCTGGTCCTGCCGGAGAGTAGACAGCCATTGGGCCTCGAAGGTAACGACTTCATCGGCTTGCACGTGAGCGGGAATATTGTTGGGAGCGGCCAGCGTGCAGCGTCCGTTTAGATCAAGACAAAGGGCTCCTGCCATGAGGTAAAAAGAACGAAAGCCAGTCAGGTACTGGATGTTCTCTCGACCGGTAATGACGACACGATCCAGTTCCAGGTCCTGGAGAACCTGGGTCAGACGTTGCTGCCGAACGCGGCACTGGTCCAGGTCGAGCTGGAGGGCGGGGAGAGCGGGCATGGTGGTTGCGAGGACCCTGGAAATGAGGTGTGGGAACGGAGGAGGACACGGTTGCCGATTGTAGCATTTTCGAGGCGCCGGGTGAGAGCCTGCTAGAAGAGATCCGTGATCGCTGTCCCGTCGGTAATGCGGAGAGGTCGGCCCAGAGGGTCTTTCACCGTGGTCTCCGCGGATACACCAAATGCATGCAGGATCGTGGCATGGATATCGAAGGGGGTCACGGGGTGATCGGCCACGTAGGCAGCATGTGGGTCGCTGCGCCCATAAACCGAGCCGCCCTGGATACCACCACCGGCCAGCACACTGGAGTAGCATCCGGACCAGTGATCTCGGCCAGCAAACTTGTTGATCTTTGGTGTGCGACCGAATTCTCCAATGACCACCACGAGCGTGGAGTCGAGCAGGCCTCTCTGGTCCAGGTCTTCCAGGAGCGCGGAATAAGCCTTGTCAAAGGAAGGACAGCAATAATCATGTCGGATCATGTCCTCCCCCCGGTTCTTGCCTCCGCAGACTTTCTTATCGGATCCGTGGTTGTCCCAGAGATTGAACTGGCAGCCATCATCTCCATAGAAAGTCCAGAAAAGATTGACCATGCGCACATTGGCCTCGACCAGCCGACGTGCCAGCAGGAAGCTCTGGCCATATTCGTTCATGCCATAGCGTTCCCGCGTTGGCTTTGTTTCTCGCGTGACATCAAAAACCTGGCGAATGCTCCGGGAGGTAAACAGGTCGTAGGCGCGATTCACGAGGCCATCGAGTTCCCGGACTGCGGGGTCCGCGGCCAGGTCTTCACGAGCCAGGGATCCCAGCAACTGTTTCCGCTCGGTTAACCGCTGGATGTCCTGTCCGCTCTTGGCCAGGTCGAGGTGTTCCAGGTTGAATTCCGTCCTGCCGAGGGAGGATTTTTTTTCGGCACCCAGTTCCAGCGCATCGTAGCGGTTTCCCAGTAAGCCGGCGGTCTGGCCACGGTAAAACCGATCACCGGTCATGAAGTAACGGGGCAGTACGACCCAGGGAGGCAGTTGTCCCTGGGCTCCATAGAGGTAACTGAGCAGTGCTCCCAGGCTGGGACGGTCTGAACGCTTGGCCGGATAGGCCTTGGTGAGTTCGGACTTGTCCGCCAGCAGGGTCCGCAGGATTCCCAGGTCGTGCGAGGTGGTGTCGTGGTGCATGGAGCGCACGATCGACAGCTTGTCGACATGCCGGGAGACACGGGGAAGCAGGTCGCCAATCTGGATCCCGGGTACATTCGTGGAGATCGGTTTGAAAGTGCCCCGGATATTGTCTGGTGCAGAAGGCTTGGGGTCCCACATGTCCAGTTGCGAGGGGCCACCGCAAAGAAATATATAGATACAGTTCTTGGCGGTCGCCTTCCCGGCGGTGGCGGCCGCTTGCAGGCCGGTTTCGACCTGCTGGCCCAGACCGATTCCAAAGGCGCCCAGGGCGCTCATACGCATCAGATCCCGGCGGGTCAGGCGTGCCTTGGTGGTACGAGCACCGGGCATGAGTTGAAACATGGTTGGGGACCCTGGGTAGGCAGACAATCTCGTATGAATCGTCCATATTCTAGCGGATCAAGGGTGCAAGTTTAAAGGAAGAATTGTGTGAATGTCGATTTTAGATAATAGGTAAATGTTAATATTAAAGGATAAATGCTGGGGCGCTGGTGAGATCGTGGCATGGATCGGATTTGGACGGATCAGCGGTTCTTGATATACTTGGGCTTGTTTTCAAGGATCGGTAAGGAAAGAAAAGATGCTTTCTATCTTGGGTAAACCGGATCGCCGACAGCGCTTGTGCAACGGTATTTCACGCCGGGACGTACTGCGGATTGGTGGCTTGGGCCTGGGCGGTTTGACGTTGCCGCAGCTGTTGCAACTGGAGGCGCAGGCCGGAGAACGCCTGTCGCATAAGGCTGTCATCATGATCTACCTGTGCGGTGGTCCGCCGCACCAGGACATGTATGACATCAAGGTCGATGCCCCGCAGGAAATGCGGGGTCCCTTTCAGCCGATCTCCACGAATGTACCTGGGATCCAGATTTCCGAGCATCTGCCGCGCATGGCCAAGATCATGGACAAGCTGGTCCCGATCCGTTCCATGGTGGGAGCCACTGGTGCCCATTATTCATACCAGTGCATGACGGGACACAATAATCGCGAGACCCCCGCTGGTGGCTGGCCGCATTACGGCTCGGTCGTGAGTCATTATGAAGGTCCGGTGAATCGTGGGACTCCGCCGTTCGTGAGTCTCTGCTATACGACAAAACATCAACCCTATAACGAGCCTGGTCCGAGCTTCCTTGGATTAGGCCAATCGTCATTTCGCCCGAAAGGACCCGGTCGCGATGACCTGGTCTTGCAGGGAATTACAGCGGATCGGCTCGCCGACCGGGGTCAGCTGCTGAATGCCTTTGATAGTTTTCGACGAGACGTTGACAACAGCGGCCGGATGCAGGGGATGGATACCTTCACGGAACGAGCCATGGGGATTCTCACATCCCCGGAACTCTTCAACGCGCTGGACCTGTCCAGGGAAGATGCTGAAACACGTGAGCGGTATGGTACGGATGATGAGACCAAGCCCAAGGGGGATGGAGCTCCGCGTGCTCCGCAGAATTTCCTGGTAGCCCGTCGCCTGGTCGAAGCTGGCGTTCGCGTCGTGACTATTAATTACAGTTTCTGGGATTGGCACGGTAGTAACTTCAGTAATGCCAGGCAGGAATTTCCGGTTTTCGAGAAAGCGCTGACGGCGCTGGTGGAAGATCTCCACGCTCGTGGCCTGGACAAGGACGTGACCGTGGTTGCCTGGGGAGAATTTGGTCGGACTCCCAAGATCAACAAGAATAGTGGTCGTGACCATTGGCCCCGTGTTTCTTCAGCGTTGCTTGCTGGCGGAGGAATGCGAACCGGCCAGGTCATCGGAGCCACGGATCGCAATGGTGGCGAAGCGGCGGATCGCCCGGTCAGTTTCCAGGAAGTCATGGCAACGATTTACCATAACCTGGGTGTGAACCTGGATTCCCAGCGGTTATTTGATTTTCGCGGACGACCCTATGCGATGATCGATCCCGGTGTCGAGCCACTGAAAGAACTGATCTAGGGTTGCAGGGTTGGATCTCGTTCCAGGACCAGGATGTGATGCTCACGTCCGGTGGCCCAGGCATGCCAACTGAGGCGGTCAATTTCATGCCACCCCTTGCGTGGACCAATCGCCAGGGAGAGGTGAGCGCGGCCCGACCACCAGGCGGACGTGTCTCCCGGGCGTGCCATGGTGCGGGGGTCCTCGGCGGAGCGATACCAGGCGTTGACGTCTCGCCCGCCGTCAAATTCCTCCCCCCGTCGGCCCTCGGTAACCCATTGTTCCAACTGGGTCCAGCGTGTCTGGTTCCACGCCAGGAAGTCATGGGTGAACACCACCGCGACGGTGCCCCCGATCAGCGTGATGAGCGTGGCGCAGGTCCAGGCCCAGCGTGGAATGGTGACCTGCGGTCGAGTCAGCAGGATGATCACACCGGAGAAGAGGGAGGCCAAGAGGATCATCCAGTAACGATCCATGATGGCATAAAATAGTCCCAGGAAAATCAACAGGACGACGACGGTCATACTCAGCAGGCCGGCGCCGCACCAGGCCAGGGTCCGGTCAAAGTTCTCCTGAGCTCGCTGCAGTCGAGGGGCGTTGACCAGGTAAACGACCCACCAGGCCAGGTGCGCCGTGTTGATGATGGAGAGCACGGTAAGCGTTTGCCAGACGATAAGAGGCCAGGTCACGCCATCCATGCGTCCCACGTTACTGTAGTCGAGGTCACTGAGGAAAATCGGACCGAAATGGGCGTTTTGCAGAAAATAACCAGTGGCACTGGTCAAGTGGATACGGCCCATGGTCACGGCGAAAGCTGCCAGTAACAAGAGAGCGACCAGCAGCGCAGTTCCCCGGGCCCAGCGGCGAGCGGTCGTTCCCAGTTGCTGACGGGAGCGAGCCAGTTGGCTGGCCAGCAGGGGAGCGGCCGGCAGCAGTGTCAGGCCGATCAGCAGGCAAACGCCATAGGTTTCCACGGCCATCTCGTGAAGGCGTTGCCGTGTGAAAAAGAAATTCAACACGGTATCCAGGCGACTACTGGTATCGTGAATGAGCAGGCCACTTTCCAGTACCAGGATGACCAGGGAAACGGGCAGCAGCAGGGAGAGGAACTCGGTTGCTGCCGACTTCCATGATTTCTGTTGACGAACTCGGCCGAGCCAGACCAGCATCGGGAAGGCCATCATCAGTACGTGCGTTTGACGTGTTAGCATGGCCAGGCTGACGGCCAGTGATCCGGCTAGCCACCAGGGATGGGACTCGAGTCGGAAACCTCGGATAAAACAAAAGCACGCCAGGCAGAGAAACGCGGTTGCCGTGGTGTCGGTCATGAAGGTAAAGGCATGGCCAAAATAGAAGGGGTTCAGCATTAACATCATGGCAACAAGCAGGGCCAGTGCGCGCGAGGCGCCTGCCTCGCGTCCCACGCCGTACAGGGCCA
>JAYGDH010000030.1:0-7727 GCA_046583055.1 Pirellulaceae bacterium
AGTTTCTGCCTGAAAGCCCCCCCGGATGATATCAGTCGAGAGGCTACCCTTTAATCTACCGAGGTCACTAGGCAGCGACAATCCGGGGACCCGTGTGCCAGCCGGCATCCGTCGCGAAACCATCGATTCCGTGAACCAACCTGCTAGCCGGGAAGCGCAGCATCCCATACGCAGATACCCTCCGCGTTCAAACCAGGCCAGGGTCGACCAGCAGATTGGGAATCAACGCCAGGCTAAATGACACCACCGTGCACACGTTGTGAACTCATGTGATCCGGTTGATCCAGGTGCCAGAATCGTTCCCAGAAATTATTGACGGCACGCTGATCTTCAGAATTGAAAATCATCTGTTGCGTTCGCCGTGCGCGATTGCCTGAATAAGCCGGAATCAGACAGCCTACACTGGTCGTCAAGATCAAGCCTAGCAGCGCCGTGTAAATCATCCGACGCATAGAAAAATCCTCCGTGAAACGTCGCAACCACTCAAAGCCAATCGCCCTTCCTTTAGACGGCGCAACACGGGTCCATCCGCGGACCCCAGGCTTTAAGATGAGTACAATCCAAGTAACGTGATGAGTAGGGTGACGAGACTGTTAAATTCATGTCCTGGTTACTATCGGCACAAGTAAGCCAAGAGATGAGCCTCGTCGTGGGGGCCTATCTGTACACGAACGCTGCTCGACCTGCAACAGGAATCGAGCAGGGATTTAAAACTTCTGCTTAGCTAACCCGTCTACCCCGGCTTACCGGCGGGCTGCGAGAATTTCGATGGTAGCAGGCTTGGCAATGCTAGCTGCCCAGCGAGCTGCCCGGGCCACCCAACGGTTCGGAAGGGGGAGGATTACTCAGCGGAGGATCCGCTTGAGGAGGGTCTGAGGATACCGGGAATTCGACGGCGGGAGGACTGTAGGAACTCGGCTCGGCCGTCTCGGCAGCAGCCTGCTCTTCCAGGTGCTTGACCCGTTCTTCCATCTCTTTGCCAGGCTTAAACGTCACCACGTACTTGGCGGGCACGTCAACACGTGCTCCCGTACGTGGGTTGCGGGCCTTACGGGCCGCCCGTTTCTTCACCTCGAAAACACCAAAATTACGTAACTCAATACGATGTTCGGTTACCAGCGTTTCCACGATGGCATCAAACGTCTTTTGAACGATTTCCTTGGTTTTCAGTTGAGTTAAACCAATCTCTTCGGAAATCGTTTTGACGATCTCTTTTTTGGTCACGACGACGGTCTCCTGAAAACAACGGCTGCCCTTGCTAGCGACCTCCCTGAAAGCTGACCTAAAGCTAGGGCCTGAAACGTCCCAAGTGTAGTACTGATAAGTACTAGAATCAAGATCAAACAATCTCTTTCGGCAAGCAAGTACACTGCCAGCCAAGTTTCCTTGCGACTGCTTGAAGATCGCGGAAAGAATAAGTAAAACATCCTAAGTAATGGTATCAAAACAACTTAAGTGCAATTTCTCGCTTGCGAGGTGTTTCTGAGTGACTTAACTCATTGAAGAGGAACAACTTGTGGGTGAATTGTATTTTTTTACTTTTGATACTTTGAAAAACTGGCAAATCCGTCTTTTGACGACCCTGAGGAAGCAGCTTTTGAGATTATTGCTTGATCCCAGGCGTGCGCTTTCGGTGGCGTTTTCCTGGCCATCGAGGGTTGCGGGTCGTTGGAGTGAATCCGTCCGTCTTCTAGAATGTGGAGATGAAGACGAAGCAACGTATTTATCTTGATAATGCGGCAACCAGTTGGCCCAAGCCGGATACGGTCTACCAGGCGACCGATGCCTACCAGCGGGATCTGGGTGCCCCGGCCGGCCGCAGCAGCTATGCCGAGGCGGATGAAGTCCAGCGGACGATTCTTCGGACACGGCACCGATTGGCCGATTTGCTTGGAGTGACCGAGGCGAAACGGGTCGTGTTTACCAGTGGAGGGACGGGTTCTCTGAACCTGGCGATTCATGGGTGCTTACGTTCTGGGGATCACGTGGTGACCACCGTGGCTGAGCATAACAGCGTCCTGAGGCCCCTGCGGTACCTGGAAGACAAGGGCTGGATCACGGTTACGCGTGTGGGCTGTGATGCGGCTGGCCAGGTGGATCCGGATGAGGTGCGTCAGGCGATCAACGCACGGACCCGGCTGATTGCGATGGTCCATGTTTCGAATGTGACAGGGGCTGTTCAGCCCGTGCAGGAGGTCGGGCAAATTGCGCGGGAGCAGGAGGTGTTTTTCCTGCTCGACGTGGCCCAGTCCCTCGGGCACCTGCCCGTGGAGGTCGAACCATTCCAGGCGGACCTGGTAGCCGGTTCATGTCACAAGGGTTTGATGGGACCACTGGGGCTGGGGGTACTTTACGTAGGGCCTCGTGTCGAAGCGGAATTGGAACCCTTGTTTCAGGGGGGCACTGGTACGGAGAGCGAAACAGACCGACATCCCCAATCGCTGCCCGAGAAATACGAATCGGGCAACCTGAACGTGGTGGGAATCATGGGGTTGGCGGCGGCCCTGGAGCGCCTGCAGGAAACAGGGTTGGCCGTGGTCGAGCAACATTTACGTGATCGAACAAGGGAATTGATCGAGGGATTTTCCAGGATCGAGGCAGTGCAGTGCTACGGGCCCTCGGACAGCACCGGCTCACTGGGCGTGGTCAGCATTACCATGGATTCCTGTGATCCCCAGGAATTGGCGACGATACTGGACCAGGCCTATTCGATTCAGACGCGTGCTGGATTACACTGTGCTCCGTTGATGCATCGTTCGCTGGGGACCGATCAGCGGGGCGGAACGTTGCGACTGAGCCCCGGCTGGTTTACCACGTCGGAGGAGATCCAGGTTGCCTTGGGGGCAGTGGCGGAAATTGCGAAAGCAACCTCCTAGCTTCCCTTGTTGAGGTAGGAAGCGATTGATGGAGACAGGAGTTGCCGGTGACTGAGAAAAAATGGTACAGCGAGGGGCTGCGATTCGAGTGTTCCCAGTGCGGAGATTGTTGCACCGGGGCACCCGGCCATGTCTGGGTCAACCAGGCGGAGATCGTGCAGTTGGCGGCCCAGTTGCAGCTGACGGATATTGACGAGTTTGAACGCCAGTACGTTCGCAAGGTCGGGATCCGGAAAAGCCTGGTTGAATTTCCCAACGGTGACTGCGTCTTCTTTGACAGCGAGCAGCGTACCTGCCAGGTTTACCAGGCACGACCACGGCAGTGCCGGACCTGGCCTTTCTGGGATTCTAACCTGCGATCACCCGCAGCCTGGGAAGCTACCTGCGAGAGTTGTCCTGGCTCTGGCAAGGGGACGCTCCACCAGATTGAAACGATCGAGCAGCAACGAGCGGAGATTCGCGTCTGAGAGGCCGTGGTGGCCATCAGCCACCGATCTGGTACATGGCGCGAGCCGGTTTTTCGAAGTCGGCCGTATCAATTCCATGCCCCGGTTTCTTGTGAGCCAAGCTATCCCGGACCAGGTCCAGTAATTGCTGGTTGGAACTGCCGTCACGCAGCAACTGGCGGGCATCCCACTCGGTCGTGGAGAAGAGGCAATTGCGGACCTGGCCTTCCGCGGTCAATCGCAGTCGATTGCAGTCGGAGCAGAAAGGCTGTGTGACCGGGTTGATAAATCCAATGTGTCCGATTCCATCCGCGAACCGGAAGTCCACGGCCGGTTGCGAGGTATCGAACCGCTCGACCGGATCGAGGGGACCGAAAGCGTTTTCCAGTTGTCGGCGAATCGCTTCGCCAGAAAGTACCTGGTCGCTTTGCCAATTGTTTTCCGCATCCAGTGGCATGAATTCGATGAACCTCAGTTCCAGGTTCTGCTGCCGGGAAAAGTTCCCCAGGGGGATCACGTCATCTTCGGTGAGTCCCCGAATGGCAATGGCATTGAGTCGAATTTTCTCGAATCCCACTTCCTGTGCTGCCTGGATTCCTGCCAGCACCCGGTCCAGGCCGCTGCGCCGTGTAATCCGTTGAAAGGTCTCTTCCGAGAGAGTATCCAGGCTGATATTGATGCGTTGCAGGCCGGCATCCCGCAGCTCCTGTGCCTGGTCAGCCAGCAGGATGCCATTGGTCGTCAAGGCCAGGTCTTTGATGCCAGGTACCGCTGCCAGGCTGGCAACCAAATCGGCAAGATGGGCGCGAACCAGCGGCTCTCCACCCGTGAGTCGCAGCTTGTTGACCCCGGCGTCTGCCACCACTCGCACGAACCGCTCGATCTCTTCGAATGTCAGGATTTCATTCTTGGGTTTGAAGACGATCGATTCGTCCGGCATGCAGTAGAAGCAACGAATATTGCAGCGGTCGGTGACACTGATCCGGAGATTCTGGTGCAACCGGTCGTATTGATCGACGAGTGATGTGATATTAGGCATGGTTTCTTGTGTTGGCTGGCGATGCCAGTGGCGAGACCACGAGGTCCGCGTTACTTGCTATCGGTTCCCGGGCAGGTTGGTGAGGGCATTCCCGGGTGAACCCACTCACTCGTGCCATCAGCCCAGTTTTCTTTCTTCCAGATAGGTACTATTTCTTTTAGAGTGTCGATTAGCCATTGTCCAGCGGTAAAGGCATTCCCGCGATGCGGAGAACTGACTGCGATGGCGACGCTGGCTTCTCCTGGTCCCACATGCCCCAGGCGATGGACCAGCGTAACCTCGATCAAGGACCAACGCTGGCGAGCTTCTGCTTCCAGTTCTTCCATCTTGCGTTGGGCCATTTCACCGTAAGACTCGTAATCCAGTGATGCGGTCTGTCGACCCGCGGTAAACTCGCGGGTGGTTCCCAGGAACAGGACAACCGCCCCGGCCTTGGTGGAAGCAACCGATTCGAGCACCGTGTTGGTGTTAATCGCATCTTGGATCAGTTCAATCATGTATTATCCCCCACTGACCGGCGGAATGAGTGCGATATCCTGTCCCGCCTGCAGGACCTGATCTTCTCCAGCATACTCGGTATCGATGGCCACGAGCAAATGGTCCAACATGCTTTTTAACGGCGGAAACTGCCTGCCCAACTCGGCCTTTAGTTGCTGGACGGTGGCTCCCTCGGCTATTTCGACCTCCAGCGTCTCCTGGTTAGCAGCCTGGCGGGCGGCGGCAAACAGCTTTACTTCGATGTTCATGTAACAACCAACTCCTCGCCACGCGTCTGTAGTAGGTTTTCCAGTTCGGGCATCAGGTTGTAGGCAAGTGCCAGGATTTTTAACGGGTGGATCGTCGGCTTGGTGGTTCCCTGTTCCATCTGGATCTTGCAGGTGCTGCACTCGGTGGTCCCTGCCTGGAGCAGCGGATCCCGTAAAGCGGTAATCAGTCCCCAGCCGGCCCGCAGGCTGTTGCGGTAATTTTTCCGCTTCAGTCCGAAGATCCCGGCCATCCCCGAGCAACCCTGGTCAATGCGATGGACGGTTAACCCGGGGATCAGCTTCAACAGCATTTCACCGGGAGTGTGATTGGGTAAGGCTCGCTGGTGGCAGGGGAGATGATATCCAATGATTCCATTGACCGGTTTCAAGTCCAGTTCCAGTTGACCGGACTGGTGCATCCGCCACAGGTACGAGCAGATGTCGCTGGTGTTCTCGGCAACCAGCCGCGTATCATCGTCATCCAGGAGATTGAGATACTCGTGCGTCAGGCAAAGGGCTGCGGAGGGCTCGGTGGTGACCACCTGGTAGCCCTGGCGAACGGCTTCGGCCAGTAAGCTGACATTGGCCACGGCCAGTCGCCGGGCATGTTCAACTGCTCCCTCGGAGATGGCTGCCATGCCCGCTGGTTGCTGTCGTGGCGGAACGTAGACCGAGATCCCGTTGTGCTGCAGGACGGCGACCAGGGAATCCGCCAGCTGCGTGTCGAACCAGTTGGCATAGATGTCTATAAAGTAAACGACCTTGCGACCCCCGGTGCGAGCCGGCCGCGTGAGACCACGGCGGTAACAACTGCGAATGAAACTGCGAGATGCAATGCGAGGTAACTTGCGTCCCTGGGCAATTCCCAGTATTTTTTCCAGCATCCAGCGTGCCTGCCGATTGCGAATCAGCCGGTTGTATAAACGACTGAAAAGACTGGCGATACTGATCAATCGCTGGGGTTGCGTCAGGCAGGAATCAGACAACCGCTGGCCGTTGGTGGCCAGGTATTGAGCCTTGGCCTCCAGGACCAGTTTGGGGATATCGACACTGGCCGGACACTCCAGTCGACACTGGTGACAGTTCACGCAGAGGTCCACGATCGATTTGAAACTGTCATCGGTAATGGTGGTGGCATCCAGTCGTCCTGTAGCAACGGCCCGCATCAGGTTCGCCTTGGCACGGGGAGAAGCCTCCTCCCGTGGAGCGAAGTGAAAGATCGGGCACATCCGTTCTCCCGTGTTTTCTACCCGGCAGCGTCCGCAGCCGTTGCAGGTGCGGGCAGTGTAGGCAAGTTCCTCGTGTTCCCAGGGTAACTGCAGGGCAATCGGTTCACTGGGCAGCGTGGGGGGCGCGGATGGTTCCGAAGCCGTCTGCAGGGAACGGCTGTCGATGACCGGCCGTAGATTCTTGGTGAGCGGTTGCGGTAACTCAGTAACCACCTTTCCCGGGTTGAGTATGTTCTGGGGATCGAACAGTTGCTTGACTTCACGAAAGACATCGTAAAGTGGACCGAATTGACGCCGCAGGAACCAGGTGCGACTCAAACCGGCACCATGTTCGCCACTGACTGTCCCCCGGGCCTCCAGCACGGCCTGGTACAGATCGGTCGCCAGTCCCTGCATCTTCATCACGTCCTGGGGATCCGCCAGGTTCAGGAAAGGACGGATGTGAAGTTGGCCATGGCCCACATGGCCGAACAGCGAGGCTGTCACCTGGTGTGATTTGAGTACGTTCTGCATGGCCACCAGGAAATCAGGTAGGGACTCCGGTGGAACCGCCACGTCCTCCACGAACGGCAGGGCACGCAGGGACCCCTCCAGCCGGTACAGGGTTGGAATCACGCTGCGAGATAGATTCCAGTAAACATCCATTTCCACCCGCTCGGTTGCCGTGCGACTGGCAAAGGCTAACTTCTTTTTTCGATGTATCTGGCTGGTGATCTGGCCCAGTCGGTCGCGAAGTTCCTGGGGGCTGTCTCCCTCCACCTCGACCAGTAACATGGCTTCCGCCTCGGGGGGAATGAGCCTGGCGTATTGATCGCTGTAGTCGCGAGCAATCGACAGCAGCCGACGGTCCATCAAGTCGCAGGCCGTGGCCGCCAGTTCCCTGGCCAGCAAGGCCGCCTGGGCCGAGTATTCCAGGCGATCAAAGAACAGCAACGCCAGGCCCTGGTGAGTTGGCAATAACTGGGTCTTGAGGGTTGCCTCGGTAATCAATCCCAGCGTACCCTCGGACCCGACCAGCACCTTGGCCAGGTCCAGCTTGCCATCCTGCAGAACACCCTGTAGGTGATAGCCACAACGATGAACCAGTGACGCCGGTTGATGCGATTCAATCGTTGACTGTTCACGTTCAATTAACCTGGCCAGCCGCTGTACCAGTTCCTGGCCGCGGTAGCTGGAACTGGCCGTGCTCTCTGCCTCCTGTGACAGACGAGCCAATTCTGCGTCGTCTGGAACCGGTTGAGCCTCAGCCTGGATGACCGTCCCATCGGCCAGGACGACTTGCAGCGATTCGACGAGCCCACGCGCAGAACCGTACTTCAGCCAGCGACTGCCGGCTCCGTCAAGTGCGATGACGCTGCCCATTGTGGAAACGATGCCCGTGGCCGGGTCGG
>JAYGDH010000136.1:0-4201 GCA_046583055.1 Pirellulaceae bacterium
TTTCGTGACACGATGAAGGGTGGCAAATACCTCAACCAGTGGCGAATGGCTCAGTTGCATGCCCAGGAAGCGCCTGAGCGGGTCCGGGAACTGGAAGGCTGGGGTGCGATCCTAGATCGCACCCGTGACGGGCGCATTATGCAGCGCAACTTTGGCGGCCACACCTACCCCAGGCTTGCCCATGTCGGCGACCGAACGGGCCTGGAAATGATTCGAACCCTTCAGGATCGCGGCGTCCACCAGGGTATCGATGTGCACATGGAATGCACGATCAGGTGGTTGCTGACTGACGAAGGCCGCATCTCCGGTTGCTTTGGCTACCAGCGTGAGAGCGGTCGGTTTGTCGTCTTCCGGGCCAAGGCCGTTGTACTGGCCACCGGTGGCATTGGCCGTTGCTGGTCGATTACTTCCAACTCGTGGGAATACACGGCGGATGGCCACGCCATGGCCCTCTGGGCCGGGGCCGACCTGATTGACACCGAATTCGTGCAATTCCACCCCACCGGAATGGTTTGGCCGCCCAGCGTGCGTGGAACCTTGATCACTGAGGGCGTCCGTGGCGAGGGGGGCGTCCTGAAGAACAGTGAGGGCGTCCGCTTTATGTTCGACAATGTCCCCGAAATGTTTCGCGGCGAATATGCGGAGAGCCAGGAGGAAGCAACTCAGTGGGTCGAGGCCGTCGTGGCCGACAAGATACCCGAGGCGCGGCGACCACCCGAATTGCTCACCCGAGATGTGGTTGCCCGGGCTATCCGCAAGGAAGTGCGTGCCGGGCGTGGTTCACCGCATGGTGGCGTATTCCTCGACATTGCCAGTCGGCGCAGCGCCGACGCGATCAAGAAGAAACTGCCTAGCATGTACCATCAGTTCAAGGAACTTGCGGACGTCGACATCACGACGGATCCCATGGAAGTGGGGCCCACCTGTCATTACACGATGGGCGGAATCCGAGTCCACCCGGAAACGCAGGAGACTAATATCGCAGGACTCTACGCGGCGGGCGAGGCTGCCGGCGGCATGCACGGCTCTAATCGCCTCGGCGGAAACAGTCTCTCCGATCTACTGGTCTTTGGTAAGCGCGCTGGCGAGCACGCAGCGGCCCGTGCTGCCGCCGAGGGCAGCCTAGGGGCTGTCAACGAACAGGAAATCGCGCAGGTGGCGGCCGACCTGTTGAAACCGTTCAATTCCTCTGATGGCGAGAACCCTTACGCAATCCACGAGGACCTGCGAGACCTGATGCAGGAGAATGTGGGCATCGTGCGAACGCAATCCGATCTCGAGGAGGCGCTTGTCGAAATTGAGAAGCTGCGGCAGCGCGCCGCTACTGTAACAATTGGTGGGAACATTCAATACAACCCGGGCTGGCACCTGGCGTTGGATCTCACGAACATGCTCGACATCAGCGAGGTGGTCACGCGTGCGGCAATAAAGCGAACCGAGAGCCGCGGCGCTCACACACGGGAAGACTATCCAGAAACAGATACTGCCTGGGGTGGCTTTAACCTGGTTGTGAGCCAGTCCGAGGCCGGCCTGGCCATCGAAAAAACACCCTTAGAACTTCCTCCGCCGGAATTGGCCGAATTGCTCAAGGACGACGATTAACACCTTTAGGACTCTTAACGGGAGACACCAAAGTCAATGGAAGCCAAGATTGCACTACAAGTCGAACGTGGTGACGGCGACACCAGCGAGATGGTCGACTACGCCGTTAATGCAACGCCAGGAATGGTCGTCCTCGACGCCATCCACACAGCCCAGGCGGAGCACGCTCCGGACCTGGCTGTCCGATGGAATTGCAAGGCTGGAAAATGTGGCTCCTGTGGGGCCGAGGTCAACGGCAAGCCAAAACTTCTCTGTATGGACCGTGTTGACAACTATCCGGAGGGGGAGCCGATCCGCGTTCGCCCGATGAAGTCCTTTCCGACGATACGCGACCTGGTCGTTGATGTTTCCTGGAACTATGAAGTCAACAAGAAGATCCCGGCTTTCAAGTATGACCCGCCGGAGCATGGTGATCCCATATTCACGCAGGAAGAGGCCGACCGTGGCCAGGAATTCCGCAAGTGTATCGAGTGTTTCCTCTGTCAAAATGTCTGTCACGTAATCCGCGATCATGACAAGAAGGAAGAATTTGCCGGGCCTCGTTTCTTTGTTCGCACGGCCGGGCTCGAAATGCACCCGCTCGACGTGGAAAACCGAATTCCGCTTCTCAAGGAAGAATTAGGGCTTGGCTACTGCAATATCACGAAATGCTGCACCGAGGTTTGCCCCGAGAGTATTTCGATTACAGACAATGCGATCATTCCGCTCAAGGAACGCGTGGTCGATCAGTTCTACGACCCGGTCAAGAAGTTATTCCGAATCCTCTTGCCTGCCAAGAAGTCGTAATAGACAAGTCGATGGTGCCGACCTCTGCTCTCCGGTAAAACACGTGCTCCCGCGTGGTTGGCTGGAAGGCAGCATCCCTCTGCCACTTTTTTAACAGGGAGCCACGCATGCTACGCTTTGCTCGGATCGTTATTGTCGCCTCTTCGTTGTTGGCAGTTCCGACCGCGTCTCAGGCAAAAGAAGTCACTCTCGTGATTACGTCGCCCCAGTCGCCACCCAACTGGGCTCTCTTGCAGCGGCAGTTACTAAAAACAAATGCCGGCGCTTGCCAGGAGTTCTTTGCGAAATATTTTGATGAAAGAGGATTTCTTCTCTGTGTCGAACGCTGGGGCGGAGACGACGGGCCGGACGACGCCATCGAAAACGTTAACGATTGGCCCATCCTGCACGCCCTGGGTTCCTCCAACAATGTTCTCCGGATGTACCGCCAGGCCTGGGAAGGTCATCTTCGCCAATACACGCTCGCCAAAACGACCGAAGTACCCTTTGCTCGTGATGGGATGTACTACAAGGAATTCCCCGTCACGTTTGACTGGGTACACAACGGTGAGGGGCTGACAGTTTTCAACCTGCAGGGGCTCTCGGACGCGGGTAATCGGCTCTTCAAGCAGCGTGTGCGTCGCTTTGCCGGCTTCTACATGAACGAGGATCCGGGTGCGATGAACTACGATCCGAAGCACCGGATCATTCGTAGCCTATTCAACGGAAGTCGCGGCCCACTACTTCGAAAAGCAACGGGGCTGGACTGGGCCGGGGACCCGATCGAAGTGAAGGGCCGATTCGACCTTGGTCACGGAGAAGAGACCTACGACCAAATGGTTGCCCATTTCAAGGATTACAACGACATCATTGGAGACCATCCCCAGAACTTACTGGCGACGTCACTGGCGCTCAATGCATACATGCTCTCAGGCCAAACCAAGTATCGCAAGTGGATGCTCGAGTACGTTGATGCCTGGCGAGAGCGGATGGCCGAAAATGACTCCATCATCCCAACGAATATTGGCCTGGACGGAAAAATCGGCAGCGCGGCAGACGGGAAATGGTACGGAGGCGTCTATGGCTGGGGCTTCACGGTAACCGTCCCCCAGACTGGCGCACCTGCCCACCGAAACACGCACTACCACGGATTGATCGGCTTTATGAACGCCTACATGCTGACGGGCGACGATCGTTATCTCCAATCCTGGCGTGACCAGATCCAGGCTGTTAACAAGAACGTCAAGATGATTGATGGAAAGCCTCATTACCCTCGCATGTTCGGTGACCAGGGCTGGTATGATTTCCGCCCCTCGCCCTACCAGGTCGGCATTCGCCAGATTTATTACCTCTCGATGAAACCGGGCGACCGGAAGGCCGTGGCCGGAGATCCCTGGCATCGATATCTCGCCGGTGACAATCCCGGCTACCCGGAGGCGGCCCTGCGCAGTGACCTTTCGCGTGTTCGCGAAAGGGTGAGAGGGATGCGTCACGACAAAACGACTCCGGACACGCGGCTTGCGGACGACCCCATGAAGTACAATCCGGCTAGTATCACCTCGCTACTGCAGTTAATGCTCGGCGGAATCCACCCAGGTCATTGTGGATCCGTCCTGCACGCGCGCCTCCGCTATTTCGATCCTGTAAAACGACGTGCCGGAATACCGGTTGACGTCGCCGCACTGGTAGAGAAACTGACCGACGACTCAGTAACGGTACTCCTCGTGAATACCAACCAACTCACTACTCGTGAACTCATTGTCCAGGCTGGTGCCTATGGCGAACATAGCTTTCGAAACGTGACCGCCGGCGACACCACGACTGCGATAAACGG
>JAYGDH010000232.1:0-2786 GCA_046583055.1 Pirellulaceae bacterium
GCCACCACCGCCGGACGTGCAGCCGGTAGAACCGGACACCCGAGGTGTCACCACCATTCGCGAGTTAATGGCCAAGCATCGGACCATTGCTACCTGCAACGAGTGCCATCGCAAGATCGACCCGATCGGGCTGGCACTGGAGAACTTCGACCATATTGGGCGTTACCGATCTCGTTACAACAAGAAAACCCCTATCGACCCCAGCGGCAACATGCCCGATGGCACGAAATTCGAAGGCCCTGGTGGAATTCGACAGTACTTGATGGAACGTCCCGAGCAGTTCACGCGCTGCCTGACGGAAAAACTGATGACCTACGGCCTGGGCCGGCAACTGGCTTTCACCGATCGTCAGGACCTCGACCAGATCATCAAGCAGGTGGCTGGCCAGGGATACGGATTTCGTGACCTGGTTCACCAGGTGGTCCAAAGCAGTGCGTTCTTGTCCAAGTAACATAACGCTGGAAAAAGAATAATCCCATGAAACGTAGCTTCTGCATTACTCTTTCCCTCTTGCTGGCCAGCTTCCTCTGCTCACATGAAACCAGGGCCAACACCCGTGTTCAGTCGGCCCAGCGTCCGAACATTATCTTCATCATGGTCGATGACATGGGACGCGACTGGATCAGCTGCTACGGCGCCAAGCAGCAGACGCCGAACATCGATCGCCTGGCGAAAGAGGGGCTGCGATACGAGACGGCCTGGTGCAATCCGATCTGCACTCCAACCCGCGTTACGCTACTGACCGGACAATACGCCTTTCGTCACGGCTGGACCCATCACTACGATGTCGCTCGCAAGGGGGGTGACGGGCTGAAGTGGACCAAGTTCACGACCTTTGCCCGCGTGGTCCGCAGTGCTGGCTATCGCACGGCGATTGCCGGCAAGTGGCAAATCAACAACCTGCGGCGTCATCCTGACGCCCTCAACCAACATGGTTTTGATGAACATTGCGTCTGGCCGGGTGCCGAACAGGGATTCCCGGAGACCGGGGAGCGTTATTTCAAGGGTTACATCATGACCAACGGACGCCGCGAGACGGTTTCCTATGGTCCCGATACGATCAACGACTTTGCCTGCGATTTCGTCCGGCGTCATAAGGACCAGCCCTTTCTCCTCTATTACCCCATGCTTTTGACGCACGGCCCCTTTGGATCGACTCCCTTGAACAAGGACAACCCGCCGCAGGAGAAGGCTACCTCCTACGCCGGTTACGTCACCTACATGGACCAACTGGTCGGTCGCTTAATCGACGCGGTCGACAAGGCGGGGCTCAAGGAAAACACGATTCTCATTTTCACCGGCGACAACGGCTCGTCCTCGCCGGGCACCCTTGACGGAAAACCTTACAAGAAGGGAAAAGGACAGAAAGCGGATTGGGGGGTCCATGTACCCTTTATCGTGCGGGCCCCCTCGCTGATTCCCCAGGCGGGGCTGGCGACCAGGGACCTGGTCGATTTTACCGACCTGTACCCGACGTTCGTCGAGCTTAGCGGCGCGAAACTTCCGGCCGGCATTCCGTTGGACGGCAAGAGCCTGGTCCCCAGCATCTCCGGTGACGACGATCCTTTCAAGAAACGCAACTGGATCTATTCCCAGATCGGCACCTTTCGCATGGTCCGGGACTGGCAATACCTGCTCGACAACCGCGAGGGTTTTTACCAGCTCTCCGACGGCCGAAATGCCACTACCGACCTGCTGCAAACGAACAATATTTTCACTTCCCAGGAGCGGGTCATTCCTGGCCGGCGTGCCCGTCTCCAGAAAATTCTGGACCGCTTTCCACCCAACGCCGGCCCGCCGTTTGACGGTTTTGAGCCGGCCAGGGATTAACGGCCCGTGATTTGGCGGTCCACTTCTCGAATCCCCGGCAGCAATCGGGTATGCTGTGGTCATCTCGCTGACTTTCCTGGAGTCCCTTGCGTCATGTCCTTTCGATCCAAGACTGCCACCTTGCTGCTGGTCCTGATTGCCACCAGTTGCCTGCTTCCCACCGCCTTGTTGCGGGCAGAACCAACTGTCAGCAAGAGGCCGTTCACGGTCGTCTTGCTGCCCGACACGCAGTACTACTCGGAACTGTTTCCGGCCACCTACGTCACGCAGACTCTCTGGATTCGCAACCGGCTCCTGAAAGACAACATCAAGTTCGCCATTCACCTGGGGGACATCGTGCAGAACCCGACGGTGAAAATCGAGTGGGACAGGGCCAACCAGGCCATGGCGATTCTCGATGACGTGGTCCCTTACAGCGTCGTTCCTGGCAACCATGACATGGTACTCACCCAGCGTGATTCCCGGGTATACAACATGTACTTTCCACCGGCCCGGTTTACCACGCAAAAATGGTATGGCGGCCACATGGGCAAGACCAACGACAATAACTATTGTTTTTTCGAGGCAGCGGGCATGAAGTTCATGGTCATCAGCCTGGAATTCGCGCCCCGGGACGAAACGCTCGAGTGGGCCGCCTCGGTGGCCAAGCTTCATTCCAAGCACCGGGTTATCGTGGCCACCCACTGCTACATGAGAAACGAAAAACGCGACACGACATGCGCAACGGATTACCAACTGAAGGGAAACAGTGGCGAACAGATGTGGCAAAAACTAATCCGCAAGCAACCCAATATTTTTCTCGTGGTCAGCGGCCACGTAAGGGGCGTGGGCCTCCGGGTCAGCAAGAACGATGCGGGTGGCAAGGTGATTCAAATGCTGACCGATTACCAGGGCCTCTCGAACGGTGGAGATGGCTGGCTGCGGACCCTGAAATTCATTCCGGCTGACAACAAGAT
>JAYGDH010000258.1:0-1914 GCA_046583055.1 Pirellulaceae bacterium
GTCGGCAAGGTGCTCGATGCTCTCGAAAAGTCCGGTGTGGCGGACAAGACGATCGTTATTTTCACGAGTGATCACGGCTATCATCTCGGTGAGCACGATTTCTGGGCCAAGGTGAGCTTGCGAGATGAATCCTCCCAGGTGCCACTCATCATCAGCGTGCCCGGCAAGAAGCCGGCGGTCTGCCATTCCCTGACCGAGTTGCTGGACCTTTACCCGACGATATCCAGCCTCTGTGGCCTGGACGTTCCCCGTCGTATCCAGGGAAAGAATATTGCCCGCCTGCTTGACGATCCAACCAAGCAAGTACGCCAGGCGGCCTTTAGTGTCGCACCGGCTCGCCAGGGTTTTCTGCTCCGTGAGGACAAGTGGGCCTTTATCCAGTACCGCGAGGATGGCTCGGGTGGCATGGAGCTCTTTGACATGGAAAAGGATCCACTGCAATACACCAACCTGGCAAAGAAACCATCAGCGCAGGCCATGGTCAAGCAATTCCAGGCGAAGCTGGCCGCCAAGTTAATAGCGGTCCGCGACAATGATCTTCCACCGCGACCGGCCAAGCGTAAGTAGAGGTGTCGCGGCCAGCGGTGGTATCACTGGCGCGTGTTGTTTTCGACGTCGATTAAGACGCGGACCAGTTCGGTGGCCGCAACGGATACGACGTAGGCGAGCCACACAAGTAGGTAGTATATCGGCAGGACTACAAAAGTGATCAGGAAGGGGATTCCGATGGCCGCCAGCCATGAACCGACTTTTCTCGTTACTGGCTCATCATCCCAATCCATGAATTCGATGGTTTTGGGTATGGCCTGGAATCCTGCCCATAAGCCCATGAGAAATATCACGACACCAGCGGCTACACTGATCCAAAACGTAATCTTGTAGATGAGGTCAGCAATCCAGAGGTAGCGTATCAGGTTGGGATACCGACCCGCAGAGGTTGTTGCCGCTGGATCATATTCGAGAGGCAAAAACCAGAGGCGGTTTCGTGTGCTCGGGCGGCGGCGAGCGTAGGCCTTCGGTGGCGCCATGGCGGCGGGGGCTGCAGCCTGGATTCCCGGTGACGAAGCGGCCGAAACCGTGAAGGATTGGTTGCAGGAGGGGCACTTGACGTTTTTTCCGAGCAAGGGGTCCAGAGATGGAACCTTAGCTTCGTGACGGCAGTGGGGGCACTGGATGGATGCCATGGTATTACTCCCGGGGTGAAGGTGTTTGCAGCCAGCAGTAGCATAACGGGTTAAGGTTGAAATTGCACGGGAAAATTATCACGGTCGCGAGTTCGTTGCAGTTATGGTTAGGGGTGCTAGGATAGTGTGAAATATCCCCAGATGATCTAGCGATATCCAGGAGCGTTTCAATGACGCGTTTGTACCTTCTTGGCCTGGTGTTCCTGCTGGCTTGCCCTCCAGGGTGCAGCCTTCCTTTTACGATGGCTCCTTTGCGATCCTGGATGGATAAGAAGATCAAGGCAGCGGGCGAGCAGGTGACCTGGGTTGCCAAGAGGCGGGTGAAACAGTTGACGACCATCCGAGGGCAGGTGTTTCGTGATTGAATTGAAGAATTGCAGCAATGGTGAGTGGGTCTCGGCAGGGGCTTGTGAGCTGGATGTTATTAATCCGGCAACTTCAGAAGTGTTGGCCCAGGTGCCGGTCTCATCGGTCGATCAGGTCGAGGTTGTTGTACAGCACGCCAGGCAGGCATTTGTCCAATGGCGTCGTACACCGGTTACTGACCGGATCCAGTATCTGTTTCGGTACAAGCAGTTGCTGGAGGATAACCTCGATGAGCTGGCCAGGACCATCTCGCTGGAAAGCGGCAAGACGCTCGCGGAAGCGTCCGGGGAGATCCGGCGCGGAATTGAGAACGTCGAGGTAGCCTGCGGGGCACCGGTACTGTTGCAGGGTTACAACAACGAGG
>JAYGDH010000324.1:0-12406 GCA_046583055.1 Pirellulaceae bacterium
ACTTTCCTACGCCCTGACGGATCTGCCGCTGGATGGCAATATGCTGAGGTCGTTTGAAAACGAGGACATACCTGTGCGAGATATTATCCGTGCGGAAGTTCGTCGTTTATTCGAGGATGAAAAGCGACCTTACGCCATGCAACGGCTGTTGCAGTTCTTCCAGGAATACTTCGATTACCAGAAAGCCGAGGACGTTTTCAAGGACCAGATCCCGGGACATAAGCACTGGGCTCCGGCCCTGGTCTATGACCTGGATGCGCTGGTCATGCATACGCTTAAAAGGGACCGGCAGGTCTTCAAGACCTTGCTAACCACTCCTGATTACCTGATCTTTGTTAATAGTCATCGAGATCATGGCAATCCCCTGGTTTACAATTTGCCGCCGGACTGGAAACCTACGTCGAAACCCGTACCGTTCCCAAAAAACCAGCGTATGGGAGTTCTGACTCACCCGGCCTGGCTGGTAGCACACTCCGGCAATTTTGATAATGACCCGATTCGTCGTGGACGGTGGATTCGTTACAAGCTCCTGGGTGGCAATATCCCTGACATCCCCATCAACGTGGATGCCAAGTTGCCTGATGATAAAACCATGACCTTGCGGGAACGCCTGCATGTGACCCGGGCCGAGTCCTGCTACAAGTGTCACAGCAAGATGAACCCGCTGGGTTTGCCCTTCGAGCTTTACGATCATTTCGGTCGCTTTCGCTTTAATGAATTAGATAAGCCGGTTGACACCAGCAGCAGGATCGTCAACACCGGCGTCACTGAGGTGGACGGCGCGGTGAAGACGCCTTTCGAGTTGATCCAACGCCTGGCCAACTCCACCCATTGCGAACAGGTTTTTGTCCGCTATGTTTTCCGCTTTTTCCTGGGACGCAACGAAACACTCGGCGACGCCAGGACCCTGCAGGACGCACACCAGACCTACGTGGCCAGCGAGGGCAGCATGCAAGCCCTGGTCACTTCGCTGCTCACTTCTGATTCTTTCCTCTATCGAGCCCAGCCCGGACCTCCTGCCGCTGGCGAGAAACCAACCAGGTAAGCGACTTCATTCACGGAGAACCCACATGCCTATCCTTGGTGCCCACATGTCGATTGGCGGCGGTTTTGACAAGGCCGTCGAACGTGCCCACGAGGCGGGTTGTAACTGCGTACAGATTTTCAGCAAGAACAACAACCAATGGCGTGCCCGCCCGATAGCCGAGGGAGCTCCCGAACAGTTCCAGCAACGTCTCCAGGAACTGGATGTCACGCATCCGCTGATCCATGCTTCTTACCTGATCAACCTGGGGAGCCCGGACGCGGGACTATGGCAACGCTCGGTGGAGGGGCTGGTCACGGAAATTCAACGGGCCGATCAGTTACAGGTACCCTTCGTAGTAGTCCATCCTGGAGCCTATACCTCCAGCGACGAGGCCAGCGGTATTCGCCAGATTGCCCTGGGCCTGGACGAGCTTCACCAGCAGACCGCCGGAGTTTCCAGTCGCGTGCTGCTGGAAACCACGGCCGGGCAGGGAACCAACCTGGGCTGGCAATTTGAGCAACTGGCGGCCATGCTCGACCAGGTCCAGGATCCAGATCGACTCGGAATCTGTGTCGACACCTGCCATATCCATGCTGCGGGGTACTCGCTGGGCACGGAAGAGGAGTACGAACAGACCTGGCGATCATTCGAGAACGTACTGAGCATCGACCAGATCCACGCGATCCATCTCAATGACAGCAAGCGGGAACTGGGATCACGCGTGGATCGCCACGAGCATATCGGCCAGGGCGAAATTGGCCTGGAGGCTTTTCGGTTGCTGATGAATGACGCCCGGTTCAGCACCATTCCCATGTACCTGGAAACACCCAAGCAGGATCCAGACGGCGGCGAGGAGGGTGACCTGCTCAACCTGCAGGTACTGCGCGACCTGGTCGTATAATCCGGACAGCCGTCGGGTCATCCCAGCAGTCGCACCAGGACCGCATCGGCCGTGGCATGATCCAGTCGCACCACGCTGTCATCCGGTAGACGGAACGTCCAGATCGTGCCATCCGCTTCGCGAGGCCCCGTTTCAATAACCATTGCTACCTGCAGGCTGGTTCCCTGGGCCTCGGGATCCAGTTGGACTATTTCCGCGCGATGGCCTTCTCGCAGCAGCGCAGCCTTAACAGGCTGCCCGGGTAGCAGGTGGACAAAGTCCTCCGGAATTTCCGAACCATGGGGATCCTGCAGCGGATGCCCCAACTTGTCGTCCAGGTAATCGACCGCTTCCTCGTCATGGACATGTTCCAGTCGGTGGGCCTGCTCATGCAGTTCGTCGACCGGGGTTCCCAGGTGCTGCAAGTAAGTTTCCCAGAGTCGATGGGCTCGCAGCAATCGACGTCCTTCTGTGACTCCTGCCTCGGTCAGTTCAACATGATCACTGCGCACCGTGGCCAATTCCTGTCGCTGCAACCAGCGAATGGCCTTCCGTATCCGATCTTCCCGGCCTTCCACATAGTTCACGATATCACTGACCGAGACGTTCGTCGTGGGACTCCTCAGTACGCATCCCAGGACATCTTCCACCAGTTGCTGGGGCACCGCCCGGCGTCGCCGCAGCCAGCCAGCGGCCAGTCCGTAGCGAGGTGCCAGCAGGAAAACCAGCAGGAACTGAACGACACTCGCCACGACCACTGCCGATCCGGGCGCCACGTTAATCTGTTCCGAGAACAGGTAACCAGCCACGAAACTGGTCCAACCAAGAAAAGCTGCCATGGGCAGCATCCGCGTTAACCGGTCGCACAACAGGTAAGCCGTGGCAGCAGGCGTGATAAGCAGTCCCACCACGAGGATGACTCCGACCACGTGAACCCCGCTCACCACGACCAGCGAGGTACAGGTCGTCAGCATGTAATCCAGCGCCAGGACATTCAGGCCCAGCGATGCAGCCATGACTCGATCAAAAGTAATCAGCTGAAGTGAGCGAAAAGCGAGGATCACGAAGGACAACACGACCACTGCCACGAACGCCATCATCCAGAGATCAGCGTTGCTAACTCCCAGCAACTGGCCAACCACGAAGTGATACAAATCGATATGAACGTCCTTACTGAACAAGGACAGCAGGAGGCCACCGAAAGCGAACACACCGGTATACATGACGCCAATCAGGGCATCTTCCTTGACCCGGGAAAAACGCGAGACCGTTGTCACCATGGCCACGGTCAGGAACCCGGCCAGGACGGCGCCGATCAACATCGCGGGAGCATGTGCCTCTATATGGAAGACACGTTTCATGAACAGGTACCCGCAGACCACGCCCGCCAACATGGAGTGCGCCACCGCATCAGCCAGGAAGGAGCTGCGGCGCAACACGATAAAGCAGCCCATCACGCCGCAGACCGTGGAAACCAGCGTCCCGGCCAGCAGGGCCTTCAACAGGTGAGGATTCTGCTGATGAAACTGCACCAGCGCCTCGTAGATATTTCCGCCCATCAACCATCCTCCTGGCCACCAGGAGGCCGTGAGTCCTGTGGCGGTGGAACGGGATCCAGGTCTGCGAAGACGCGCAACTTCCCCTCGTAAACTTCACTGAGCAACTCCGGATGCAGGACATCCGCCGGTGGGCCGTAGGCAAAGAGACGCTGCTTCAACAGGATCAGCGTATCAAAATATTCGCCTGCAGTGGCCAGGTCATGATGGACCACGAGCAGCGTCCGTCCCGATGCCTTGGTGTCTTCCAGGACCTCCAGGATTGCCCTTTCCGTGGCGGCATCTACACCGGCAAATGGTTCGTCAAGCAGGAGCACATCCGCTCCCTGCGTCATGGCGCGGGCCATGAAAACCCGTTGCTGCTGGCCACCGGACAGCTGCCCGATCTGCCGGTCACGATAGCGCGACATGCGTACCATTTCCAGCGCCTCGTCTGCGATCCGATGGTCCTCAGCGCTGAGTCCCTTCCACCAGGGCGCTTTTCCGTAGCGTCCCATCAGTGCGACCTCTCGCACCGTCACTGGAAAATCCCAGTCCACGCTGCCCCTCTGGGGAACATAGGCGACCCGCCCCTTGGCTTTTTCTGCTGCCTCGCCAAACAACCGTACCGTGCCAAAGTCAGGACGTACGAATCCCAGTATGGCCTTGATCAATGTCGATTTACCCGAACCATTCGGACCAATCACCCCCGCTAATTCACCCGCGGGGATGGCCAGCGAAACATCCAGCAAGGCGGGGACCGGACCATAGCTCACGGTCAGGCTCTCCACCTCGATCGCCAGGTCCCGTGCGCCCTGTTTTTCACCCCTCGACGAATTGTGCGTGTCAATGCTCATGGTCACCAGCCTTATCCTGCTGCGCGATCTCGGGAACCCGGACCACGACTATCCCCTGGATCGGTTCGCCGGGAGGTCCCCACAGGGTTTCCTGAACGAGAATTTCATGGTCTCGAAACAACTGGATACGAATGGCAGCCGGTTTCAGAACCACCGGCCCCGAAGCCGCTTCTCCAAAACCCACGTCTCCCACTCCCACCTGGATGAACAACTCGTTGTCGCCCGCCACGAAACCAGCCAGTGAGTCAATGACGATCGGATCCGCACAGGAAATCACTTCCTCGCTGCGGATGATCACACGGTCACCCTGCCGGGGCAATGTAACCAGCAACGATATCGCTTCAAACGCATCGGGCTGGGCATCCTGGGACAACGTCAATTCCAGGCGAAACTGCCCGCTGGCCTGGGCTTCAACCGGTAACACCGACTGGTATTTCGGCAGACCATTGACGAAGCTCATGTAAGCCTGGACCGATCCCAGGACAACCAGGCCTAACGCGAGTGCCAGCAGAGGACGCATGATTTTTTTTCCGTTGCCAGGACATCTTTATCCAGCCAGATATCGGCAATCTCCGAGCCAGGCTATTTCAGCCCCTGGACAATGGTTAGTACATTCTCACGCATCATGCCGAGATAACTTTCTCCCGCCGATCCTGCCTCACCCATCGAATCGGAGTACAGTTGGCCACCAATCTGCACTCCTGCATCGGCAGCAATCTGGCGAATCAACTTTGGGTTGACGCTCGTCTCCACGAAAATCGACTTCACACCAAACTTGCGAATCGACTCCACGGCTGCCCGCCGACGCTGGGGGGTGACCCCACCACCTGCTTCCTGGCCGGTACTCCAACCTGCCGGTGAGGCCGCAGTAAATCCATACTCCCGGCAAAAGTAGTTAAAGGCGTCGTGGCTGGTCACCAAGCGGCGCTGCTTGAGAGGTAAACGATTACACTCCCTCACGATCCACAAATGAAGTGTTCTCAGCTGTGCACGGTAGAGTGTTGCCCGGGCCTGGTATTCAGCGGCATGGTCCCGGTCAAGACTGGAAACGGCCTTCTCGATATTTGCCACGTAAACCGCCGCGTTTTTCGGAGAAAACCAGGCATGCGGATCAAGCACATCGGCTCCCTCCTCGGTCAGTTTCAAGGGAGTCACGCCCTCGAGACAACTGAAAATCGGCTTGCCAGCATCCTTGGCCAACTTCCGCATCCAGTCATTTCCCTCCAGGTGCCAACCGTTTTCCAGACACAGGTCCGCCTGGGCAACCAGCTTGGCGTCACCCGTTTTAACTTCATATAAATGAGGATCCTGCCCAGGTGCCAGGACACAGGCCACACGCCAACGATCTCCCACGACCTGCCTGGCAAAATCAGCAACCTGCGTGGTGGAACAGACAATCAGACGCTTCTCCTGTTGCTGCTGCCCCTGGGCGGTCGGCATCGCGACCAGTAAAATCAACGCCCAACTCACCAGGACTACCCGGGAGGCAAATTTCATTAACGTCATGCCCTCGTCCTCCAAGAGCCGCGGGAGCAATTTCATTCCGCCGCGCAGCTCTTTTTTACTAAACAAAAAATAGATTTGGATTAACCAAAACGTATTCTTAATGTAGCAGGCAGGCGGTACGGTGACAAGTGCAGCGGAGACATCCAGCCGTTTATTCCAGTAGACCCAAAGAGTCTCTAGTAGCGGAAAACCAAGCCGCTGCCGGCAAAATAGTCATCTGCTGACTGGCTTAGCCCACGCCCGATACGGGCATCTAGCTGTAGATTTTCATGGACCGCAAACGTGAACCCACCATTCAGGTAGTGCAACGTTGGATCAACATCCGCTCCGTCCGGAATCATGACATACCATTCCAGGTAGCCAGCCCAGCGTTCCGTGATCGCCAGCCCCACGGTTGCAGACTGGGATACGTCCAGGAACGGTCGCTTGGTTACCGTGTCCAATGCCCGATTCAACTGGGTCTGGCCAGCAACGACCCAGCGTTCGTTCAATTCCCAGCTATAGATCCAATTGAGACCTGGCAGACATTCGCCGGCCGTGAGTCCACTGGAACCGATGGGTACCATCATCTGGGGAACCAGGGCCATTTCAGGCAACCAACCATCCTGGGGTGTCAAGCCAATCTTAAAGCCCAGGTAGAGGTCCTCGCTTCCGTAGGAACGCTCTCGACTGCCACCGGTTGTTTGCGTTACCTGTTCCGCATAGCACCAGCCAACGCGCAATTCCAACCAATCTGCCAGGATACCGGCTCGCAACAGGGCCTCCGGGTAATTGTGGGAGCGAGCCTGGACGCCATTGTCGTCATTGTAGCTGTAGGTATACCCCAGTTCCCATTGGGTTACACCCTGTCCCACGGTCCGCGAAGATTCGGTGAAATCAGGACGGTCCGTATTCATCAAGGCTGCTGGATCAGGTCCACGGGTCACCGTCCCATAGCTCCATTGAAAGAGTGTGGTTGGCTGACAACAGAGTACTGCTAACTTGTCGGAAGGCGTCTTGTCACCACTCTCAATATCACTGGCCTCAAGCAACGAGGCCGTGTAGACCGTTTCCAGTGACCATTCCAACGGCTCGGCGTCGCTGTATCGACTATTGAAAACCAGACAAAGCAGGAGCGTGGCCGATAACAACCGACAAGATGAGAACGATGTAAATAATCTGCGCACGGAAAAGATCCTTCTAAACGACGTGGACAAGAGGTTTTCCGGGAATTCCGACCGGGACGAGCTCCTAGTCGTTATCGGAATAACTGGGACAGGTAGCACATGATTTTAAAGCGTTCGTCCCTGGCAATCCCTCTGGATGGGGCACGTTGGTTCGGATTTCAGCCTCGAAGTTCACCCTATCAGAACATCTTAACACGTGGCGAAAGCAGGCCTTACTTGCTCCGCGACAGGCTTCTCGGCAACATCCGGATAAACCGGCAGGGCCGGTATGTTCCAAGACTATCAAATATAGTGGGCGTCCCGGGTTTGGCACATTTATTCATTGCTGGCAGCCGATCTGGCAAACAGGACCACCGCAGAAGTCCATGCTTTGCGGGCTGAATTCATGACACCCAGAGCCATTTATCATGACGAATTAGTCGAAAATTGTTGACCGAACCAGCCAGCATTTATAGGATGGCCTCTAAAGCCGATAGAGGGCACGATCCTTCCGGAAACTTAGAACCGTGGGTGGCGAAAACGAGAATGACGATGGGCATGACGTATTTCAAACGATACCGCATGGAAATCCCACTAGACCGGGACTTCACGGTTCCACAGGCCCTGCCGCCAGGTTATTCCTTGTTACCCTGGAGCGCGGAGCTACTCGAAGCGCATGCGGCAGCCAAGTACCACAGTTTTGAGTATGAAATTGATGCCAACGTCTTCCCCTGTTTCAACGAGTACGAGGGTTGTCTGCGGCTGATGCGTGAAATCACCCGTCGCGAGACATTTATTGCTGAATCTACCTGGCTCCTTCAGTACCAGGGGATTGACGGCAGTGCGCCGCAAGCTTGCGGAACAATCCAGGGTGTAGAAAACCGCCAGGGTTGTGGTGCGATTCAGAACGTGGGCGTGATTCCGGAGCATCGAGGCCTGGGCCTGGGAACGCACCTGATTCACGCTGCCCTGAACAGTTTTCGGGCCCGTCGTTTAACCACGGCCACGCTGGAGGTCACCATGCAGAACCGTGGGGCCCTGCCGCTCTATGAACGCCTGGGCTTTTACCGGGTCAAAACGGTCTACAAGGTCGCGGATGTCGCCCTTGCATAGATCATCTTTCTGTCAGGCATCTTGTCGTCAACGGGTCCTGGTACGTATCCTAGAGGAGCGGCCGTATAACTGACAACCGAACCTGGCAAATCGATCGATTATCTTGAGCAACACTATTCTCTCTCACCAGTTTGACAATGGCCTGGTCCTGGTCGCCGAGCCGATGCAGTGGTTAGAATCTGCTGCCTTTACCTGGCTCCTGCCAGCCGGTGCCCTGCGTGATCCTGCTGACCTGCTGGGGCTGAGTAACTTCACCTGCGAAATGGTTCAGCGTGGTTGTGGTTCGCGCAGCAGCCGCGACTTCATCAAGGACCTGGAGACACTTGGTGTGGCCAAGTCCTCTTCCGTATCCATTTCCCACACGAGCTATGCAGCGGCGATGCCCGCGAAGCAAATTCATGCTGCGTTGGAAATCTACGCAGACCTGATCTGTCGTCCCCATTTACCTGGCGACCAACTGGAAGAAGGTCGCTTGGTCTGCATGCAGGAGTTACGAGCTATCGAGGACGACCTGGCTCAAAAGGTTATGCAGAGTCTGCGACGTCAACAATACGCTTCTCCCTATGGGCGCAACTCCCAGGGAACCCAGCAATCGGTGGAACAAATTACCGCTGACCAAATTCAGCAGCACTACCAGGCCTGCTATCGGCCGAACCATGCCATCCTGGGAGTGGCCGGAAAGATCGAGTGGGAATCCCTGCGGGAGCACGTTGGCAACCTGTTCGCCGACTGGCAACCGGCTGACCTGCCGACGATTGAGGAGGGAAAGCGGGAAACCGGGTATGTCCATCTGTCCGAGCCATCGGTCCAGACACACATCGGGGTTTCCTATCCCAGTGTCCCCTACTCCGACCCGGACTACTTCCAGTCGCGTGGTGCGGTGGGCGTTTTGAGCGATGGCATGAGTTCACGTCTGTTCACCGAGGTTCGTGAAAACCGGGGACTTTGCTACACGGTTTACGCTTCCTGCCATACCCTGCGAGATCGTGGCAGCATCATGGCGTACGCTGGCACAACGACCGAACGGGCCCAGGAGACGCTGGACGTGATGACAGCCGAGTTAATACGACTGAGTGAAGGAATTCACGACGAGGAGCTGCAACGCCTCAAGGCACGCGTCAAGAGTGCCTTGATCATGCACCAGGAATCAAGCACAGCGCGCAGTGGTGCCCTTGCTGCCGACTGGTATCACCTGGGTCATGTCCGCAGCATCGAAGAAATCGGCACGATCATTGATCAGTTGACCTGTGAAAGCATTAACGCTTACCTGGAAAGCCATCGGCCTCATGACTTGCGCGTGGCCACGCTGGGAGAACATGCCCTGGAGGTGCCACTTGGAATTTCGTAACCACACGCTCTCCAATGGGCTCCAGATTGTCGCCGAGTGCAATGGGAACGCGTATTCCACGGCAGTCGGCTATTTCGTCCGGGCGGGTGCTCGTGACGAGACGGACGTCTTGTCCGGCGTGAGTCATTTCCTGGAGCACATGGCCTTCAAGGGAACCTCGCATCGAAGCGCCGCCGAAGTCAACCAACAACTGGACCGCATTGGCTCCCACAGCAATGCATCTACCAGCGAAGAACAGACGATTTACTATGCTGCCATGCTCCCCGAGTACCAGGAGACCGCAGTAGAAATCCTCAGTGACATGATGCGGCCCGCGCTCCGGGAAGATGATTTCGCCACGGAAAAACAGGTCATCCTGGAAGAGATTGCCAAGTACGATGACCAACCCCCGTTTGGAGCGCATGAAAAAGCCATGGAGCATCATTTTGTCGACCATCCGCTGGGTCGTAACGTGCTGGGCTCGGTAGAGAGTGTCCGAGCCTTGACCGCAGAACAGATGGGAGCGTATTTCCAGCAGCGTTACAGCCCGGGAAACATGGTCTTAACGGCGGCTGGCAAGGTGAACTTCGATGCCCTGGTCAAAACCGCTGAGCGTATGTGCGGAGACTGGCCCAGCTTTGAAGTTACGCGAGAGACTCCACGCGCCAAGCCTCACGAGGGTTTCACGCTGATCCACAAGCAAAGCGCCACGCAACAGTACCTGGTGCAGATTGCCAATGGTCCGGCGTCTACCGATCCGGACCGCTACGCTGCTCGCATGATGGCCACAATTCTTGGTGACGACAGTGGCAGTCGTTTCTACTGGGAATTGATCGAAACGGGGATCGCTGAATATGCCGGCATCGACTGCTACGAGTTCCAGGGATCCGGTATTTTCATGACTTACCTCTGCGGTGCACCTGAAGATGCTGACCAGATCCTGCAAATTGCCACTCGCATGAAGGAATCGCTGCAGCAGGACGGGGCCAGCGAGGAAGAACTTGCCCAGGCGCAAAGCAAGACTTGTGCGCACATCGTGCTCAGCAGCGAACGCCCCATGCATCGGCTCTATGCCGTGGGCACCAACTGGCTGCAACGAGATCAGTACCGTACGGTCCGTGACGTCGTGAACGCCTACCAGGCGGTGACCGTGGATGATATTCGAGCAGTCCTGGACAGTTATCCCCTGACCCAGGAAACGACCGTGGCCATTGGTCCACTGAAACAGATGGATGCCCTGGACAAGCCTTGAGCCCGCGGGACAAATCTTCTACAATTCGCCCCTTAGGCGGGGCTCCCTGCTCGCCAGCAGGGCCTTTTTAAAGACGCATTTCGCTGCGAGGTTTATCATGGAACGGACACTGGTGTTACTGAAACCCGATTGTGTACAACGCCGCTTGATGGGTCAGATTATCTCCCGCTTCGAAAACAAGGGTTTGAACATCATCGCCACGAAACTGTTGCAGGTGACGCCTGAGCTGGCGAAGCAGCATTATGCAGAGCATGTTGAAAAACCCTTTTATCCCGGTCTGGAAGCATTTATTACCGGTGCCCCGGTGCTGGCCATGATTATCCAGGGGCTGGACGTCATCCAGGTCATACGGGACATGCTGGGACCCACCAGTGGCCTGCAGGCACCCGGTGGAACCATCCGGGGAGACTTTAGCAGCAGCCGACAAATGAACCTGGTTCATGCCTCCGATGGACCCGAGGCAGCCGCTCGTGAAATCGATCTCTATTTCAACGAGGGTGAGATCTGTGATTACGAACCGACATTGACTCCCTGGATGAAAGCGGCAGACGAATAATCGCCGGCGCCCACGGCTAACCTACTCCGCCGGCTGCTGCCTGGCGTGCGCAGGCCCCCATCGTTGCCAGAGCCTCTTGACCACGAGCGGAAACAGGCCAATCAGCACGAAGGCCACCAGCAGCCGTGTTGACATCAGGCTGTTGACCGGCTGTTCCACGAGCTCGAAGAGACTCGGCATCGCGCTACCCGCGTAAATATAGATCATCGTTCCCGGCAACATGCCTACCTGGCTAACCCACCAAAACGTCTTCAGACGGATGGGGGTCAGGCCCATCAGCAGGTTCACCAGGAAGAAAGGCACGTAGGGCATCAATCTGAGGCTGAACAGGTAAAAGGCCCCCTCGGCTTCAAACGCATGATTCATGCCCGCCAGCTGCGACGGGTAACGGCGTTGCAGCACGTCACCCAGCAGGGTTCGACTGAGCAGGAATGAAATCGATGCACCGGTCGTCGAGGCAAAGCTAACCAGCACCAGGGCAGACCACAAGCCCAGCCACCAGCCATAGAAAATACTGACGAAAACGGCGATGGGTAGCGCCAGTCCAGCCACCAACACATAAACCCCGAAGGCCGTCAGCCAACTGGCAACCGGGTATAACTGCACCCACTGCTGCAGTTGCTGCTCCTGTTGCAAACCCCACTGGGCCAGCTCATGCCGATCCAGGTACGGCCACATCACCAGGACCAGGACCAGCAACGCGACCAACACCAGGAAACCGAACCACGGCCTGGTTTTCTGCACGCTGGCAGGCTGCGGATCTCCAACAGGCTCCCTGGTGTCATGGTTCATACCGTGGCTATCCTGCCTTCCAGGATCCGGAACGTCACTCATCACTTAACTTGCCTGCCGGCGTATCCGCCTGCAACTGGGATATCATATCCCGCGTGGCCGCCTCGACCGCTTCCTGCCACCTGGCAGCACCAAACTGCTGGTCATAGGGAGCCCGGGCATGGGCAAAGATGATACCGCGTGAACTATTCACCACGGCACCCAGTCCCTGTTCGTCAAAGGCGCCAGCCACATCGGCAGCCGATCCTCCCTGGGCACCAAACCCGGGTACCAGGAACCAACTGTGAGGCATGGCTGCTCGTAATTCCTCTAGCTGTTCCGGATAGGTGGCCCCCACGACGGCTCCGACTGCCCCGTAGGGAACGCTGGCATCCTCCCCGGTCGGCAGGCTAGCCTCAGCCAGTTCTTCCACCAGG
>JAYGDH010000409.1:0-2470 GCA_046583055.1 Pirellulaceae bacterium
AAGACTAGACCGAGCAACCGATAGTGATTTGGCGGTTGTTCTTCTAACGGAATCGCTAGCCATTTGTAATAAGGATCAAAAGGAGCCATGGGGCTGATTCTAACAAGTGTTAAATTGAATCTACAAGGTAAAGATGATTAGAAGAAGAAAGTAGATCCAGAAGTCCAGTTACTCGCAGGCTAGGAGCAAATTCGCTATGGGTCAGGTCAAATAGCGAGTTTCCAAGAAAATTAAGTGAAGTGTTATACCTCGAATCTCAATTGACTTCCAGGATTCGCCCGCGCAACTTAGCTGGCTTGTCGGCCGTCTTGGCAGGGCTGTCCGGTTTACCGATCTTGAAGGGATTCGGTTTTTCAGAATCAGCAGGCTTGGCTGGTCCCGGCCCAGGTACTGCTTCCTTGCCCTTGCCAGCCACCTGGGCAGGTGCCGGTTTAGGGCCTTTAGGTTCCACGACCGGCTTGCTGATCTTCAGGCTGGTCGCAAAGAACTTGTTCGGTTTGACCATCATACCAGCAGCCTCTACCAGGTAGCCTACCTTGATGAACTGCAGGTTGGCTCCCTTGACCTGGATGACTACATCCTTGGCCAGTCCGGCCTGGAGAGATTTCCCATCGGGAAAGACGACCGTGATGGTATTGGGTCGCGCTGAAATGATCCGTCCGACGACCAGTGAGTCAACGATATCCGTGGCTTTGGCCGCAGGTGCCTCTGCATTTTCTGCCGGCAGGTCTGGTAACTCGGATGGCAATACACCGAAAGCTGTAATCTTACTGCCGCTGATCACGGTCACTTCCTGAACAGGTTCCACAACACGACGCTTGGCCTGGACCCGGGCAGGGAATCGAACCCACATACCCGTTTGCAGGTAGTCAGGCTTTTCCTGGGAGATGACCTCGATGACCGGTTCCGGGATGCCGCGATATCGGACTCCGTCCTCCGTGCGATCAGGGCTGGTCAAGGCCAACATGATTTGACCCTTGTCGTTGCGTATCACAACGCCCAGGGGGGAGACACCGGCCACCACGCCTTTTAGCTTGACGGGCTGCAACTGAGCCAGGCAGGGCCAGGTGAACCCGGTGATGCTGGCGACAACAGACAGGGTTAGGATAGATCGAAGAGAATTCTTCATCAGCATGTTTCCTGGGGAAAATTTGGGTTACTTGGGTTCCTGGATCAGGTAATAGGCAGTTACCTGGGGTGCCTTGATGGTATTGCCTGTGTTGTTATCCATGAGTTGAATCGTACGCTGGAAGTTGAATTCTCCCAGGATCAGCCAGCGGGTGCCGGGCGTTAGTTCACCGCTGTTTTCCTTGACGGTAATGGCCACGTGTTGATCCGTGCCAGGTAGTTTAAAGAAAAGGATATTGGCTCCGTCGAGTTGGCCATCGGCCTGGACGTAGACCTCGCTGTAGGCGAAAACTCCGAGTTCCTGCTGGTTTTGTAAGGCCTCGGTAGCCAGCTTGTTGATGCGTGTCACCTGCAGTGGATCGGGCCAGGCAATGGTAGACAGGCTGTCCATGACGCGCAGGGATGCCTTCAGCATCTCTTCTTTCTGGTCGGCCTCCAGGATTTCACTCTCTTGCGCTCGTCCGCAGTCGGCAACCAGCTTGGCCAGTCCCTGCAGCTTGGCATAATCTTCCAGTGTCTCCGGGTTCCATTGGAGTTCCTGGCATTGCTCGAACAGGGCCTGGACGGCGTCCGGGGTAAATCCTCCGGTATTAACCGGTTCCTCGGGTGGCGGATTGTCCGCTTTCTTGAACTCGTTGATCAGGGGATCATTGACGGGTTGTTTTTCTTGTTCGAAGGGAGCAAATGGTTCGTCATTCGGTGGGGTGTTCTGCCCTGGTGTCACCTTTTCCGCAATCTTGCCGGGCTGGTTATCCTGGCCGGCTGGTGCGAGGGGTTTTTTGGGGCCGCCAGTCGAATCGGACGGGGTTCTGGAGTTCTTCGTGGCGAGCGAGTTTTCTGTTTTCGGGTTGTTCAAATGGTTGGCAAAAATAGCGAGTCCGATCACGGTAGCTCCACCTGCCATGATCGTTCCCCACAACCAGATCGGCGAGGTTTTCTTGCGCCGACTATGCTTTTCACCTCCAACGGAAGTCCCGGCATCGGGGTCCCGGTTAATACTGACCTTGGATTGTTCATCCGGCAGGACGAGGAAGGATTGCTCCTCGGCCGCGGCCATCGGTGGTTTTCTTTGGGGCGGTGTGATCGGCGGGGGAGAGGGCTGGGATTCCACACCATCTTCCGGGAGACGCTGAGCTACCTGGAGCGGTGACTTTCCGTGTGTGCCTGCCGTTTTGGAGTGGCTTTCCTTTTTCATTGCCTGCGGAGCCGCAGCTGTTTTCTTTTTACCTGGTGTCCTGCTGATATTACCGCAGGCAGGACATTTGACCTTCTTGCCCGCGCTATCATCCGGGACGTTAAAAGATTCGTCGCAGGCAGGGCATTCAATTGGAATAGCCATGAA
>JAYGDH010000464.1:0-3003 GCA_046583055.1 Pirellulaceae bacterium
TCAATGATGCTGGTATCGTCACTTGCCTGGAAGCTAAAACAGCCAAGACGGTCTGGCAAAAACGGATCAAGGGCGAATACCGTGCTTCACCTATTTATGCAGGTGGTCGTATCTACTTTTCCAGTATGAAAGGGGATGTCACGGTCATTGCGGCCGGCAGCGAATTTAAGTTATTGGGTGAAAGCAAGCTGGGACCTGGTTTCCAGGCTTCACCAGCGGCGATCGGCAAGTCCTTGTACATGCGTTCGCTGACCAGCCTGTATTGTCTCGAGTAATCGGAGGGTCTGGATCATGCGCAGGATTGCTTGCTGGCTCGGGGCAGTCTGTGGACTGGTCTCTTTCCTGCCAACGGTCGATGTGTTAGCGGCAGACCAGTCACCCGTTTCACGCGTGCCACCCATCCGTGATGGGTTACTGGTGTCCGAGAAACTGCCAGGTCAGGGAACATGGATCGACCCGGCTTTCATGGTACGGTTTCGCCAGGTAAGCCGCGTGCGAGCGACGGTCTGGTTTGAAGACCAGTTACTCGGTGATGGCAAAGCCTACTTGCGGCGATCGAAAGAATTTTCCGGACGCCAGCGTGGTGAGTTGGGTCAGGCGGCGATGAAAACGTTGCAAGCGATTCATGCCCGGTCTTGGAAAGAAGCAAAGCCGCGTCTTGATCAACTGCTTGATGAAGGCAAGATCAGCCAGGTGCAGCCACATTGGATCGTGAACGGGTTCTCCTGCGTGGTGGTCCAGGAAACGTTGGAGAGTCTACAAACGGTGCCAGGGGTTCGTAAGATCTTTGCCAGTCCACGACGGCTCGCGAATCGTTTGCGGCCCCGGGGAGATGTTCCCGGTTTCCTGCCGCAGCCGCGACCCCCTTTTGATCCCACACGTTACAAGCACCCCTGGTACATCCACGCACTCCAGGCGAACCGGGTCTGGAATAAATTCGAGATCACAGGAGCAGGTACTCTGAACGTTATTCACGACTTCAATTTTGTCTTTTCGGACAATCTTGCCGTGAACCTGTATCGAAATCCGGGCGAGGTTCCGGCCAATGGCAAGGACGATGACGGGAATGGACTGGTCGATGATTATCATGGTTACGATTTTGATCGTGGTACCGCAGCGTTAACCAACCAACCCGTTCCCCTGAAAACTGCTTCTCCCAGTGGGATGCATGGTTTCATGTGCGCGGCCGTGGTTTGTGGTCGTGGTCTTCCCGGGAAGGAATACGAGTTCGGGATTGCCCCGGAAGCTCGCTGGGCCGGGGTGATTGGCGGGGGACACCTGGAGAAAACCGTGCAGTGGGCCATCGAGCAGGGAGCGGATACCTATAGCATGAGCTTCTCGATTCCGGGGCTGAAGGAATTTCGTTCACACTGGCGCAAGTTGATGGAGCACGGTTCCCTGTGCGGAGTCTTTTTCGTTTCTGGTGCCGGGAACTTTGCTCAAACGGCCAAGGTGCCGGTACAGATGCGCATTCCCGAGGATATCCCGGAAGTCGTTTTTGCAGCTGCCGGGGTCCAGCGGGATTTTCGACGGACTCCGTTTTCCAGCCAGGGTCCCGTGAAATGGCACACGGAACATTACCAGGATGGCCTGGTACAAAAGCCGGAGGTCTGTGCCTTTAATCTTGGCTTGCCCTTGCTGCAACGTGATGGGGCAGTCAAGCCGGTAGCTCTCAATGGAAATTCATTTGCGGGTCCCATGTTTTGTGGCACGATCGCACTGATGCTGTCAGCGGATCCGGACCTGTTGCCATGGGATCTGAAGGCCATCATTACCTCGACAGCGACTGATGTGGCGGCCCCGGGAATTGATTATCAGACCGGGCATGGCTTGATTAACAGTTATCGTGCCGTGAAAGAAGTACTGCGGCGCAAGGCCGTGAGAACCGGCCAAGACCCTGCGCCCTACACGGGTAGGGAACCCGGTGATGCACTGGATATTGCAGCCGAGACAGCTGCCCTGATTCGATTCGAAATTAAAATCGTTCGCGTTGTCGCGGGCGGCCAGGCGGCCCAGGTCGGATTACGGGCTGGGGATGTACTACTCCGCTACGACGATGTCCCGATTACCACGCCGACCGGATTGCGAGCTGTGGTGGCGGCGGTGGTGCAGAAGCGCAAGGAGCAAGTCGTGTTCGTCGTAGAACGCCGCGGTAAAGAAATGCAGTTCACGGTAAAACCAGGGAAACTGGGGATCAGCCTGGGAGCCGAGTACCTGGCTCCGGTTTTCAAGTAGCGTGGACGGATTTCTGCTTCCAGGATGCTCTGGAAGGCAATTCTAACTGTTTTGATAGCTGCGGTTCATGAGGCTTTCCGCGATTTTCAAGGCAAGTTGCCGGATGTTCTCGGTCTTCTGCTATAAAGAAGGCCAGAGGAATTTTGTCTATGTGTAAATCAATGGGTCGATTTATTGCCTGGCCGCTCCTGATCTGCCTCGTGATCTCGCTGGTGGGTGCTGAGGTACTGCACTATCGCTTGTGTCACTATCATCCGGCAGGTCCGGTCCAGGCCGGTGGTTGCCCTTGGCACGCGCATGCGAATGGAGTGTTGCATGCTCATGGACCTCATGATTCTGCTCCGGATCCGGTACCGACGGATCCTTCTCCTGAATATTGCCTGGTCTGCCAGGTGCTTTCGCACGATGCACCTGGGGTGATCTTGTTTTCGACGATGTGCCAGGGCGACCTGGTAGCCGATTTAATTGTCGAGGAATTGTGCCAGCAACCTGGCAAGCCACGGCGATGTGCTCTCTCTCGCGGTCCACCGCAGATTTCTATTGCTCTCTAAGCTGCGATTGTCTCCAGCGAGATGATTGGATTGCTTGTTTTTCCGGGTTGTTTGTTGCGATCAGGATCGCCTGGGAACCGGGGAAAAGCAAGCAGGTACTTCCGGTGGTTATCGAATTGCAGATGCCCTTCCTGGTCATTCCTGCTACCATCACGGCAAAGCAATCAATAGAAAACAAGTAAAAAAATGCGAACGAAACGAAAAGAAGCTTTTACGT
>JAYGDH010000483.1:0-8737 GCA_046583055.1 Pirellulaceae bacterium
AGCTGTTCGAGCGACAGGTCCTTCGCCTGCTGCACATTACCACGTTGGCCAAAAGGGACGGTGTAAAGGGGAACTCCCAGGCGTTCCAGTTCGCGACCCGCCTGGTGAATCTCGATGCGTGGTGCATAGGCCGTCTGGGTCCCGTCTCCCATCAGGACCACCGACGAGACACGTTCTCCCAGGTTTTTCTGGAGGGCCTCATAGAGCGTACCTCCAATATCCGTTTCTCGTCCCTGGGCCGCTTCCGGTATCTGTAACTTGCCCGCTTTCAAGTCATAAGAATGTAACTCGGTATCATACCCGTACACCTTGACCTTGAGGTTCTCATCAAAGCCAGCGAGGATCGGTTGGATCGTATTCAACAGCTTGACCTGGTCTTCCCAGCGTGTTCGTTCACCGCTGGTACCAGGTTGCTCCATGCTCTGGCTTTCATCAAACAGTAGCAGGACAACCGCTGTCTGAGGTTGTGAATCCGTGTAAACGTAACTCGGTTGCAGCATGGCCAGCAACAGGAACAGGACCAGGATCGTTCGTAGCGCGAGCAGCGTTATCCGACGACGCCTGGTTAATCGCCCGAATCGCGGTCCCATGGCCAGCAGGGCCAACAGGACCACCATGGCAATCGTAATGGTGAGGTAACTGTTGAAAATCGGTTCGGCGGACCAGTTTCCTGTCATGCCTGCACCTCACTCACCGGACCAGCTGCCGGCAATTCCACGATTTCCACTGCTGCCGAATCTTTCTCGTAGAATCGATTGGCCAGGGTGTGTTCAAGTGCCAGGACCAGGACCAGCATGAGGACCAGGAACGGATAGAATTCCTGGCCCACGCGCCTGTTACGCACGCCAAATTTAATTTCTTCACGATTCCTTGCCAGTTGATACCGATCGGCACCCAGCAGTTGGTCCAGTGCTCCTGGATCCAGTCGTTGCAGGTTACTTTGATCTACCCCGTAATTCACGGAAAACCCACGCAGCACAGGGCCACCCCTGTTTCCCCTGAGGCGATAAGACCCGATATGCTCGGTATCACGCACCACGATCCGACCATCCTGGGCATTGCGTTCCAGAGGATCTTCCTGGGGGATAAAAAGCTGGTACTGCTCCGGATCAGTCACGGGGTCATGGGTTAATTGAACGGTTTCACCTGCCTGGTAATTCAGTCGCTCATCACCGCGGTTCACCAGGTAGAGCAGGGTTCGGTTAATCAGCAGGAAGTAAGGCCAGGGATCTGCGGCAGCAGAAAGCTCGTTCCAGGATTCACGGCCGGAGGGTTGCAGTCGTTCCGTGATCGGCGTGGTCAGGGTCACCACGCGACCTTGACCATAACGACTGGTTACCAGAGCTGGCAACTTGCTGTTGCCATAATTCATCACGATGCGTGTATCAGGATCGACAGGTTTCATCATCCAGTGGCGAAACACGGAAAACCGTGACCACGGAACACTGCTGCCCAGGTCTCGAAAATCCTGTAGCAGGCGGTGACCAGAATCAACCGGCGACAGGAAAAGGTCACCCGGGCTACGCCACTGGCGAACAATTTTTCCTCCCAGCAACTGGCGCACCGTGGGCTCCTGGAATGCTTCCACGGGATTCGCATTATTTCCCAGGAAAACTCCCAGCCCACCGCCAGTATTGACGAACCCAGCCAGTCGCTGCCATTGTTCTGCAGAAAGCGGCTGGGGATCCAGCAAGCAGACGGCGGCATATTTTCCCAGGTCGCGCAGGTTGAACTCGGACTGCCCAACAACCTCACAATGAAACTTGGCCTGATTCGTCTGGCGAAACTGGTAGGGGGCCACGGCTTCCGTCATCAAGTGCGCGGCCACGTTTTCCGGAGCCACCACCAGCACCGGCCAGGCATCGTGGACAGCAATCGTAAAAAAACGTTCGTTGTCGATCCGTAATCCATCATCCGCGAGCAGCCGAATTCGTCCGTGGTGTACTCCCACCTCCAATCCGGACAGCTCGAAATCAATCCGCTTTGATTCACCAGCCTTCAGGTTACAGACCGTGCGACCACGTGTATTTTCCTTGGGTAGCAGAATTTTTCCTTCCTGGAAAATCGGTCGCGTGGGATCGTACTCTTCCAGCATGAGTTCCACCGTATGCTGGGCATCCACACCGGTTTGAATCACCTCGGTATAAAGTTGAAAGTTACTGTTTTTCGTTAACGCCTGCTGTTCCAGCTGTAGTTTTCCCAGCGCCGTGTTCTGGACCTCTTTCACGCCCACGTCAATGACATGCACCACGACCTGGGTTTCTGCCAGTCGACTTTTCAGTCCGGGTGACCGAACATCCCAGGCCTGCTGACTAAGATCCGTGAACACATACAATTCCTTGCGTTCGTGTTCGCTTTGTTCCACCAACGCCAGTGCATCCAGGATCATTTCTGACAGCGGCCGTGGCATCGAGCTACTACGAATCTGTTGAACCGTTTTTTCCGCAGCAGCAAAATCAATGGCGAATACATTCCGTCGCTGGTGACTGTCGATAACTGCCACCTCGCTGTCACCAGGTAATTGGTGGATCAACCAGCTGGCAACCTCCTGGGCAACCTCTAGCCGGGTCTGGTTGCGATGACGGTACATCATGCGTGGTGCCGCATCGACCACCAGGGCTGCAGCAACGGGTGCTTCCCTGTCCCCAATCATCAACGGCTCATCCTGATCCATCATCTTGATTCCAGTAACCAACAGGACGATTACCAGGAGCAGCGCCACGCTACCCAGGACGGCCGCGGGCAATCGTCCTTGCCGGGTTCGCCAGGCAAAGAGCAACGACACCAGGACCAGAACCAGCAGGGCAGCCACGAGGCTGATCACGAGCCAGGAAGCCTGTTGATTGGAAGCGATACTCGGACGGGCCAGTGCGGCCGCCAGGAACGCGATAGCCAGGCACCTCAGGGCCAGCAGTAGCCAGTGTCGCAGTTGCAGATTACGACTGTTGGTTGTTTCCCGCTGTTGCAGGAAACGTAGCGCGGGAAACTGCAACTGGCGCGGTTGCCGGCGCATGACCAGGTGCAGGACGACCGGGACGGCCACCATCAGTCCACCCAGCAACAATGAAATATTTACAAACGCCATGGGCAATTACCAGTGGAAACTCCTAGAACCGAGCCTGCCGACTTTGCAGGTACTCCGTCAGCGCCTTGTCAAATTGCATGCTCGTATCGAGGTTGACATAATCGATTCCGGACCGAAAACACTCCTCGCGATACTGCTGGCAAAACCCTTCCACCTCGATCATGTAATCACGTCGATACTGGCTGGTATCGACAGTCATTTTCTGGTGACTTTCCGGATCTTCAAATTCCACGAGTCCCTGGAAGGGGAAACTGACTTCCGCTTCATCAAGAATGTGAAACAGGATGACATCGTGGCCGGCATGCCGCAGTTGTCTGAGAGAACGCAGGACCGGCTCGGGATCGACCAGCAGGTCTGAAAAGATCATCAACAGGCTACGTTGCCGAATCATGGCCGCAACCTGAGACAGGCTGTGGGCCAGGTCCGTCACTCCCTCCGGCTTCAAGCGAGAGAGGTGAGCCAGCAGGTTTCCCAGTTGCGTACGCTTGGAGCGAGGCGGCAGACAGTCTCGGATTTTCTCATCGAAGGTCACCAATCCTACCGGGTCCTGCTGGTGGATCATCAGGTAGCAAAGTGCCGCGGCGAGGCAGATCGCATAATCAAACTTGGTTACTTCCTGGCGATAGGTGTATCCCATCGAGCGACTCAAATCCATCAGCATGTAACCGGTGATATTGGTTTCCGCCTCGAACTTCTTGACATAGTACTTGTCCGTCTTGGCATATACCAGCCAGTCAATATCCTTGGGATCATCTCCAGGGGTGTACTTACGATGCTCGCTGAATTCAACCGAAAAGCCCTGGAACGGACTCGCATGCAGTCCCTGCAGGAATCCCTTGACAACAAACTGGGCGCGCAGGTCAAGACGCTTGATTTGATTAACAACTTCCGGTTTCAGGTACTGTTCGACCGAGGGCATGATGGCAGAACCGAGTCATCCCGGGATTTCAAGTGGTATTGGGAATTGGGGGAGTGGCCGCACCGGAAAACTTCTCGATCTCGGGCTCGGCTACTTCTTTAATCAACCGCTCGATCACCGTTTCCGTACTCATCCCTTCTGCTTGTGCTTGAAAATTGGTACTGACACGATGACGCAAGACAGGATTTGCAATCTTGCGAATATCATCAACAGCCACAGAAAATCGACCATCCATGGCTGCCAGCGCTTTTCCTCCGTTGATCAGGAATTGACCAGCACGTGGACCGGCTCCCCAATCAACCAGTTCACGGACAAATTCCGGCGCAGACGGATCATCCGGTCGGGTGGCACGAACCAAGCGGGCAACGTACTTGATGATGTATTCACTGACAGCAACCGAGGCTACCAGCTTCTGTAATTTCACGATTGCACGAGAAGAAAATACCTTCTTGACCTCAGCTTTTTCGTTCCGACATGTGACCGCCAGGATCTTTTCCTCTTCCGCCGCACTGGGATAACCCACCTTGATTTTAAACATGAAGCGATCCAGTTGAGCCTCGGGCAGTGGATACGTCCCTTCCTGCTCGATAGGATTCTGAGTAGCAATCGTAAAGAAAGGTTTTGGCAACGGGTAGGTCGTGCGGCCCACGGTCACTTCCCGCTCCTGCATGGCCTGCAAAAGGGCCGCCTGGGTCTTGGGGGGCGTTCGGTTAATTTCATCTGCCAGGACGATGTTGCTGAAAATCGGCCCCTCCATGAATCGAAAATCCCGCCGACCCTGGTCGTCCTCTTCCAGCACATTGGTCCCGGTGATATCCGATGGCATCAGGTCCGGCGTAAACTGGATGCGATTAAAACTCACGTCCAGGATCCGTGAAAGCGAACTGACCATCAGGGTTTTTGCCAACCCGGGAACACCTTCCAACAGGCAATGTCCACCCGTAAAGATGGCCGCAAAAAGCTGCTCGATGACCTCATCCTGTCCCACGATCACTTTTTGCAGCTCCTGCTGCATCAGCTTACGATGCTGACTGAATTCCTGCAGGACATCACCCAGGTTGCGTTGTTTAGTAGACACCGAATCATGTTTCCCGAAAAACAAGCTGTCCAGTCCGAGAGATCAACGACAACCGTCACATTGTCGATATCGACAACTGCTCCATATCGGACTGTGGTCCCAGCAGCCCTAGATTCTATAGTCCACCCCGAACATCAGCAATCGAAACCATTCACGTTGTCCTCGAAAGCGAACGGCTCTACATTGGTTGACAGGCGCGAGAATGTGAAATTAGTGGTTCTACAGGAGCTGTAACAAGGCTGGACACCTCACAACAGGATCAACCGGACAATTTCACAGCACGACCAGAATTTGCACCGTTTGCGACGGTCAGTCGCACCAATTGCGTTATAACATGGTGGTACCCGGGATCATGTTGAAATCAAGCCGGGTCATCACGGACCCATTCAGAAACTCATCCGGACCACTTGCGAGAAAAGGCCCCATGCAACCCACGAAGTGTACACGATCACGCTCGACTGCCTGGCCCCTCATCGTGGTAATGTTTCTTGCTGCCTGGATCCAGTTGCAGGCGATGCCTCGACCGCTGGCAGCCCAGGTCACGGCAGAACAGGCCAACCAAGCCATTGAACGTGGCGTCCGTTACCTGAAGAACCAGTACAAGACCAACAACAACCCGTGGCCCGAATATACGGCCGTACCGGGGGGTATCTCGGGGCTCTGTACGCTGGCCTTACTCCAGTCGGGGTTGCCCGCTTCCGATCCCACCATTCAACAGTCCTTGGAACAATTGCGTTCCATGGGAAATCTTAGGATGGTCTACGCACGGTCACTGGTAACCATGGTGCTGTGCGCCGCGGACCCCAAGCGAGATCGACTACAGATCCAGGAACATGTGCGCTGGTTACAACAGGCCCAGGTGAAGCAGGGGCCCCACAAGGGTGGCTGGAGTTACAGCAACAGTAACGCGCAGAGCAGTGATCCGTCCAATTCCCAGTTCGCCCTGATGGCGCTGCACGAGGCCGAACAGGCAGGAATTGCGGTCGACAAGGCGACATTCCAGGCAGCGCTGGACTACTGGTTGAAGCGGCAGGACCAGGAAGGCGGCTGGCGCTACCAGTCTGAACTGGGAGCGACATTAAGCATGACCTGTGCAGGTATTTCCTCGCTGGTCATCGCCTCCGGGAAACTGGGCCATAGTGACGCCCAGATCGTCAACAACCAGGTGCAATGTTGCGGTAACCAATTGGATGAAGACGCCTTGCAGCGTGGTATCGATTACCTCGGGCGGAAACTGAGAATCACCAGTAATCTCTACTATCTATACGCGTTGGAACGCGTCGGGCGGCTGACTGGCAAGCGATTCCTCGGTCGTAACGACTGGTACCGCATGGGATCGGAAATGCTGGTGAAACAACAGGATCCACTGGACGGCCATTGGAAGGGTAGCGGCGTCCGGGAAGATAACAAGTTCGTGGCAACCAGCCTGGCCCTGCTGTTTCTTTCCAAGGGACGACGGCCGGTAGTGGTGGCACAAATGAAGCACGGATCGCCCGGCAATACATCCTGGAATCATCATCGCCACGCAGTCCACCACCTGACCCAACACATCGAATCCCTCTGGAAACGGGACCTGAGCTGGCAAACCATTTCAATTCAATCCGCAACACTGACCGATTTAATGGAAACCCCGGTACTCTTTTTCAGTGGCAGTGAATCCCTCGAACTGGACAAGGAACAGAAAGAAAACCTCCGCGACTACGTGAACCAGGGCGGCTTCATCCTGGCCGAAGCCGCTTGTAATAACAAGGCTTTCGATACCTCCTTTCGACAACTTATGAAAGACCTGTTTCCCGAAAGCCCGTTGCGAATCCTGCCACCGGATCATGCCATCTGGTTCGCGCAGGAAAAGATTGATCCGCGATTTGTCGGTACCCTTGAAGGTGTTAATGCTTGCTGTCGGACCAGCGTGATCTACAGTCGCATCGATCTTTCCTGTTACTGGGAATTAAATCGACGTCGTCAACTGGACAGCTACCCGGCATCAATCCGTGACGAAGTGCAGCAACGAATCCGACTGGGCGGCAATATTATCGCCTATGCCACGAACCGCGAACTCAAGGAAAAGCTGGACCGGCCGGAATTAACACTGCGGGACAAGTCCTATGACCAACCCACGCGTGGTACGCTGGTGCTGCCAAAACTGAGCCACCCGGGCGGCAGTGACGATGCTCCTCACGCCCTGGCCAACCTGTTGACCCTGATGCGGGTTCAGTTCGACATGCGGGTTGGCACGCAACGACGTTTACTGGCTGCCACTGACGAGTTGTATAAATACCCAATCCTCTTTATCCATGGGCGACGGGCATTTCGCTTTACGGCCCAGGAACGCAAAGCACTGGCTCAATACCTGCAACGCGGGGGAACAATCTTCGGGGATTCCATTTGTGCCAGCCCGGAATTCACCCAGTCATTCCGCCGTGAAATACAGGCCATTTTTAACAAGCAATCCCTGGTCCGCATTCCACCGGATCACCCGTTGTTCAGCACCGACTTCGGGGGGTACGCATTACAAACCGTGACCCTGCGCGACCCACAGATCCGCTCCGACGATGATCCGCACAATGCTAAACTCAAACGGACCTCCCCCTACCTGGAAGGATTAACCCTGGGAGAACGGATTGCGGTCATTTTCTCTCCGTTTGACCTAAGCTGTGCCCTGGAAAATCAAACCTCCCCCGAGTGCAAAGGTTACATCAAGGTGGATGCGGCCAGGCTGGGAGCCAACGTGATTCTTTTTGCCCTTCAGCAGTAGGCAACCATCGTCCAGTGCCTGCCCAACAAGCACCTGGGGAGCCTGTTTCCAGGCTTTTTGAGCGATCTGGCCAACGTGAAATCTGCTTGCCCTGGAACGTATTTGGTGTTATTCTCGGGGCTGATGCGGGCAGCGTGCGACCCGTGTTGACTTGTCCTATCGCGATTTTCTTTTCTGTTTCGTACTGCCTGCAATCACTTTCACGAATACCGGCAATTGATTGTCTTCAAGGAGCTTAACCATGAAACGCCAGCGACGTTCCGCCCCGCGTAATCGACAGGTCCCCTCTCGCAATCGACCGCTCCGCATGGAAAGCCTCGAGGGTCGATTGATGCTCGCCGCAGACCTGGCCATGTTCCAGAACCCGTTCAACGCCAGCGACGTCGACAACGACGAACACATCACTCCTCGCGATGCCCTGATCGTGATTAACTTGATTAACCTCCCCGAGATGCGCGGCGACGTGGTCGGTGGATTCATCGACGTCAATGATGATGATACCGTCTCTACCCATGATGCCCTGGGAGTCATCGACACGCTCAACAATCCCGAGACCATGCCGATGCGCATGGCAGACAAGTTTAACAAGCTGGTCATGACCCTTGACAATGTCCCCACGGCACTTGATGGCAAGCTAAAGGTCGTCAAGGATAAGCTGGTTGCCACTCAGAAAGAAATGAAGCAAGCACATGATGTCATGCGAGCGGAGTTGAACGAGTTCCTGGAATTCGCGGTCGACCAGCACGTGGCACTGGAAAAACGTTTCCAGGATCTCGAGGCCAGCATGGATTTTTCTTTCACCGTCATGGAACGTGAAATACGTGAAACGGCCAGCGAGTTTGCCGAGATCAACACCGCAATGTTTAACGAGACTGACTTCGATCGCCTGGAAACCGAGCT
>JAYGDH010000506.1:0-2236 GCA_046583055.1 Pirellulaceae bacterium
GTGGGGCATTGATGCGACCCATCACCTGTTGCCGAATGCTGCCGTGTCCGACCAGCAGTGCCAGGTTCGGTCCGATCCCTTCGCTACGGAGGTCTTTGAAAAAGGCAGCAACATCGGTCGGAGAACTGCCACAGTTGCCACAGACCAGCGTCGTGACTCCCTGGCGGATATAATTCTCGGCATCGCGGTAGCTGAGGATGCCGCGATCGGCATGGCTATGCAGGTCGATGAATCCGGGACAGATAATCTTGCCGCTGGCATCGATGATACGTTTGGCCCTGGTGTTTCCGAGGTCTCCCAGGGCAACAATGCGTGCGCCCTTGATGGCGACGTCAGCACGACGTCCCTTTTGGCCACTGCCATCGATTATTGTGCCGCCCTGAAGGATTAAGTCGACCTTGGCGGATTGTGGAACTGAGCCCGGTTGGCTCGCGTGGCATTCTTCAAGCAACCCATGCGGGGATCTACCGATTGCTGCCATCGTCAGCAGCAAGGCGACGCAGTAAGTGACCGAGGCGGATAGTGTTGCCCTCAAGACAGGCTTTTCTTGCATGGAAATATCTCCTTGCGACAGTTTAGTGCGTGTTCGTTGGGTTGGCAAATCGGTTCTGTCGAACGAACAAGCTGTTTACCCCGCCGAGGGCGACATTTCCTCCTCCAGGAAATCCCACCAGTCCGTTTGATCGTCACCCAGGCCCCGATTGGTTGCCAACGCCCCCAGGTCACGCTCGCCAAGTTGATGGAACGTTTGATCCACGTGCTCTGTGTAAGGCGTATTGTCGAGCGTAGGTTGGTCCGTTGCACCCGTGGCTCCTGCCACGGAATGGTTTGCCTGACCAAGACGACGGGTTTGGGTGGTCGAGTTGTTCGTTTGCGATTCAGGGACCCAGGCGTGGTTCCATGTGGCGCTGGCTTGTTCTCCTTCACCGGCAGGTTGCTGGTTCAGGTAGTTGATGATCCAGAGTGCATCGAGCGGCGTGGCATGTCGATCGCGATTGACATCGAAGTAAGGTGCGACGACCCCTTCATTACGTGACTTGGCTAATTCATGACTTCCCATATTGTTTATCGCGTTAATGATCCACAATACATCGAGTGGAGTTACGAGGTCGTCATGGTTGACGTCTCGAGGTTCTTCGAAGTTATACCAGGCATACTCGGTGTCGATCGTCAGTGTGACCGTGGCAATGTCACTGGCAACCTGGCCGTCATGGGCTCGGTAGCCGAACGAATCGGTGCGGTTGAAGTTGGCATTGGGTGTATAGCGATAGGAGCCATCCTCGTTGAGGACCAGCTGCCCATGGTCGGGTGGGTTTGCCAATGAGAAAGTCAGGGTATCGTTATCGACGTCATCGGTGAGTGCAGCCAGCCCGTGGGCCTTGTCTTTTTCAAAGGGACTGTTTTCTGCTGGACGGAGGGTAACCGGGTGGGCTACTGGATCGTCGTTCACCGGTGTAACTGCGACAGTGAACGAGCGGGAAAAACGAAGGTCATCGACGTTGCCGATAATGCCGTCCAGGCCAGCGTCACTGACAGCTACCGTAATGACGGCGAGGCCATTGCGATCCTTGCCGGGCAGATAGGAGATGTTACCCGTGGCATGGGGGGACGTGTAAGTCACGGTGAGATTGGTAACCAGTTCGCTGTTATCACTTTGCGCCTCGACCAGCAAGGGTTGATTGTCATCACCGCCAGCAGTCAGGCCATTGAGACTAATCGACTGCTCGCTGGAATCCTCATCAATGGCGACCGGGTTCGTGATGGTATCGAGTGTTGGCATGAAGGTACCCAGTTCATAGGCTCCGACATCCCAGCGATGCGAGCCGTCACTGTTCCCGTCCTGGGCACGGGCTATTCCCCGCTGGTCGATCGTCCCGATGCCGGTAATGTCACCCGCATCGATGGCCGGACTCGATGGCAACAGGGCATGCGTTCGCGTGCGTCCGAGGTTGTCAGCTAGGCCGAGGATCTTTGGATCGATGGGGCTGGCGAAAGTTCCCAGCTGGTTTCCGGCAACGCCATGCTCAAGTCCCTCACTACCCGTGGCGTCACCCACCAAGTTGAAACTGGAAGACGAAAACGTGCCAGCGAGATCCGGCGAGGAGACGATGGCCTGGTTCGTAGCCACCAGCGTGTTATGAACGATCGTGGTTGCTTCCGAGGCACTAACAACACCCCCTCCAGCAGTTCTGGCATGGTTATACGCCACGGTAACACCCTCTAGTCTCAGTTCGCC
>JAYGDH010000531.1:0-1640 GCA_046583055.1 Pirellulaceae bacterium
AGACCACCGCCGCCGGCCTGGCAAAAGACGTGGTCCATCGTGCCCTGGACCTGTTCATGCAGTTCAAAGCTGACGGAACGAATGCCACTCATGCCCACCGGAGAATAACGGTAAGCACTGATCTGGAGGGCCGCGTCGGGCGCCGTTGCAATTTCTACCAGTGTCTCAAAAACGTTGGCCGTGATATCAATGTCCAGGCCAAAGCCCCGGATTCGCATGATCTTGGCACCATACGCAAGCATTTGTTGTAGCTTGCCCAGCGGTGCGGTTTCCACCAGTGCGATGTGGCAGGTGATGTCAGCGGCAGCGCAATAAGCGGCCAACGATGCACCGGTGTTGCCACTGGATGTCGCAATGCAGCGGGTCTGCCCGTCGGCCAGCATGTGCGAAATTGCCACCGAGGCGTAGCGATCCTTGAAACTGGCCGTCGGATTGCAGTGATCCAACTTGAACCAGAGGTGATCAAGGCCGACGGCGGGACCAATCTTACGGGACCGGATCAGAGGTGTGTCACCCTCTCCCAGGCTGATTCGATGTTCCAAGGACACCTGCGCAATGCCACGCGGCCAATGCCACAAACTCATACGACCTCCTCAGCCAGTACAGGGGAACGGTGGTTCGGACTGGCATGCTAGCAGAAAACGGATTTAAACCGAAATCGAGTCAAAGGCCGGCGTAATAGAACGGGCGGGCCGGTTTTGGAGAATTTTCAGCATCCCTTGGTTTTCAGATTGTCACCAGTGACGGTAGAATCCACGCGGTGCCAGGTTGCCCTGGAGTGTCATTTCAGATTCGCAGGAGCTATCAGGTCGGGGGGGCGTCTTTATGGAGATCTTGCTGTCGCTGCTCGCGGGAATGGCCATTGGTGCTGGGATCGCCTGGTTCGTGCGGGGAATTCTCGCCTCCGGCGGCGCTGACCCAGGCGAGTTACAGGAGGAGCTCGACAGTTTGCAGGCCTCGTTCCAGGAGACGGAGCAGCAGCGAACGGCATTCCAGGAACGGGGTTTGCTGTTTGAAAAACAGTTGTCCGAGCAGGTTGCCAACCTGGAGGTAGTCCGGGGGCAACTCTCAGAGTCAGTTGCGTCAGCAGCGACCGAACGCGCGGAAAAGAAAGCGTTGGACGATAAGCTTCTCGAACAGGAAAAGAACCTGGGAAAACTTCAGGAACAATTTCGGCTTGAATTCGAAAACGTGGCTAACAAGCTACTGGAGGAAAAGAGCAAGAAATTCACCGAACTGAATAAGCAGAAAATGGAGGATCTGCTCAAGCCCCTGGGTGAGAATATCGACGCGTTCCGTAAAAAAGTCGAAGAAACTCATGAGAAGGCCACCAAGCAGAATGTTCAGTTTAGTGAGCAGTTGAAATCGCTGGGAACACTGCATACGCAAATGTCCGCAGACGCGCAGAATCTCACCAGCGCTCTCAAGGGCGAGTCACAGGTGCGTGGCGCCTGGGGGGAAATGATCCTGGAACGATTGCTGGAAGATTCAGGCCTCAAGAAAGGCCCGCACTACAAGGTCCAGCAGAGTTACGAGAAAGATGGATCGCAGCATCGTCCGGACGTTGTTATATACATGCCGGAAAACAGGAGCCTGGTCGTGGATTCGAAGGTGTCGCTGGTCGCTTACGACCAGTATTG
>JAYGDH010000555.1:0-1840 GCA_046583055.1 Pirellulaceae bacterium
CGACGCTCTTCCGATCTTTGTCTGGATGCGGATTCGCTGGTAGATTCAGGCCAGGTTGATCTTACCCAAGAGGTATCATGCAAAACGACCCGGTTAACCTGATTCAGGTCCTGGAACATGCAGCACGATTTCATGGCGAAGTGGAAATCGTTAGCCGCCAGGTGGAAGATGACGGCATTCATCGCTATACCTATGCCGACGCACTGGTGCGCACCGGGAAACTTGCCAACGCCTTGTTGCGGCTGGGAATGGGGTTCGGCGATCGCGTCGCCACGATGGCCTGGAATACGTACCGCCACCTCGAGGCCTGGTATGCTATTTCCGGCCAGGGCGCAATTTGCCACACCGTGAACCCCCGGCTATTCGGCGAACAGATTCAATACATTATTAATCATGCCGAAGACAGGATCGTGCTGGTTGACCTGTCGTTTGTGCCCCTCCTGGAAGAACTGCAAGACGACCTGCCCACCGTCGAACACTTCATCGTACTGACCGATGAAGCGCAGCTGCCAGCGACAACCCTCCGGAATGCCGTTGCTTACGAAACGTTGATCGCCGCTGAACAGGAGCAGGTCCAGTGGCCGAGCTTTCCCGAACAGACACCCTCGTCCCTCTGTTATACATCAGGAACAACGGGTAACCCCAAGGGAGTTCTCTATACTCATCGTTCCAACCTGCTGCATGCCTACGCGGTCAATTCGAAGGATGTGTTTGGTCTCGGCTGTAATGACTCGGTGCTGATGGTCGTGCCCATGTTTCATGCGAACAGCTGGGGGCTCGCTTACTCATGCCCGATGGTCGGTGCCAGGATGGTGCTGCCCGGTGCCAGGTTGGATGGCGCGAATATTTACCAGTTGCTGGATGAGCAGCAGGTAACGTTCTCGGCGGCGGTTCCCACCGTTTGGAACATGTTGCTGGCACACCTGGAAGAGGAACGGTTGCAGTTGCCGTACCTGGATGAGGTGATGATCGGTGGCTCAGCCGTACCTCGCCGCATCGTCGAAGCTTTTGACCAGGATTACGGAGTGAACGTCGTGCATGGCTGGGGTATGACCGAACTCAGCCCGATCGGAACCGCCTGCCGGCTAAAGCCGTTCATGAAATCATTCAGCTACGAGCAACAGGTCGATGTGCGGCTCAAGCAGGGCACACCCCTGTTTGGCGTGGCCATGAAAATCGTGGACGACGATGGTGAGGAATTGCCACGTGACGGAACCACCTTTGGGCGACTGCTGGTCAAGGGTCCCTGGATCGTCCAGAGGTATTACCGGGACGAGGTCGATGCGGTGGATGCGGAAGGCTGGTTCGATACCGGGGATGTTGCCACGATCGATGAATATGGATACATGCAGATCACCGATCGATCGAAGGACCTGATTAAATCAGGTGGCGAATGGATCAGCTCCGTGGACCTTGAGAATGCTGCCATGGGGCATGCCGAGGTGGTTCTTGCAGCAGTGATCGGTGTTCATCATCCCAAGTGGGAAGAGCGACCCCTGCTCGTTGTCAAGCGAGCAACAGGAGCAACAATCACTGCAGAGGATGTGCTGGCATTCCTGCAGGACAAGGTAGCCAAGTGGTGGTTGCCTGACGACGTGGTCTTCGTGGACGAGATTCCGCTGACGGCCACCGGGAAGATCAGCAAGTTAAGATTGCGAAAACAATTCACGGATTACCAATTGCCGGGAACCACGGAATCCTAGCCAGGTTTATTTTTCAATTAGAACGAGGCAGAGCAATGAAATCGATGTTGAATAATAAAAATGCGTTGCTGATCCTGGGCATGGTGTTCTTTTTAGGATCGCTTCCAGTTGTCCAGGTACAGGCGGCGCGTAAGCCC
>JAYGDH010000572.1:0-3088 GCA_046583055.1 Pirellulaceae bacterium
GCATCGCCTCACCAATCGAGTGTTTCAGCACCTGCAGGGTATGTCGGCTTCGTTTTTTGACCGCAACCACAGTGGAAACCTGGTCGCCCGCACGATGGGCGACGTGGAAGCGATTGAGGATTTCATTGCCCATGGTATCCCGGAAACGATGTTGGCGATCGTGATTCCGCTGACCATGAGCATCGTGCTCTTCGTGATTAATTGGCAATTGGCACTGGTGGCCCTGATCCCGCTACCGATCGTGGCGCTGATGGTTTACGTGATCGCTACTCGGACACGGAATACCTGGCGTGGAGTACGCCGACGATTCGCAGAGGTCTCGGCCCGCCTGCAGGATTACCTGGCCGGTATCTCGGTGCTACAGGCATTTGGCCGCGAGAAAGACGCTGCCCGTTCGCTGGAGCGTCAGAGTCGAGAATACTCCGATCGTATTATCTATGCGAACTGCTGGTCGTTGGTCCCGGCCGGCATTATCGAAACCGCCAGCGGTGCGGGCCTGGTGCTGGTGGTCGTGGCCGGTGCCTGGATGGTGAAGAGTCCTGCTGAGGGAGGTATGCACGTGGAGGTGGCGGACCTGGTCGTCTTCTTGATGTACCTGGGCCAGATCTTTCTCCCGTTCCTGCGGTTGGCGAACCTGACGGATAATCTCCAGAAGGCGGCTGCCAGTGCAGAACGTGTTTTTGAAGTACTGGATCTCGAGTCGGAAATCGTCGATACGCCGCAGGCTACTATTCCCGAGGTGCCAGCCTTTGATGTCGTGTTTGACAAGGTGTGCTTTGCTTACCAGGAAGGAGAGCCGGTACTTCAGGAGGCCAGCTTCCAGGTCGCCGAGGGTGAGATTGTGGCGCTGGTCGGGGAAACAGGTGTCGGTAAATCGACAGCCTGCCACCTGCTGGTTCGATTTTACGACCAGCAGGGTGGGGTGATTCGACTCGGCGGTACAGATATCCGTGAATTGCCACTGGAATACCTGCGGGCACAGGTGGGCCTGGTCTCGCAGGATATTTTCCTGTTCGAGGGGAGCATTCGGGAGAACCTGCTCATCGGGTCGCCGGAGGCTACCGAATTACAATTGCAGGTGGCAGTCCAGGCAGCACATGCCGAGGGTTTTATCAACTCGTTCCCGGATGGTTATGACACGCTCGTTGGGGAACGGGGTATCAGGCTCTCCGGAGGACAAAAACAACGCATTGGTATCGCCCGGGCGCTGCTCAAGGATGCGCCTGTATTGTTGCTGGACGAAGCCACGAGCGCAGTCGATGTAGAAACCGAACGGGCAATCAAGGAAGCGGTGTTGCGACTGGTGGCCGGGAGGACGGTACTGATCGTGGCACACCGCCTGTCCACGATCCGGGCTGCGGATCGAATCGTGGTGCTGGAGCGGGGAAAAGTGGTGGAAACAGGGACCTATGAGGAACTGGTGAAGGCCGAAGGTGCTTTCGCGAAACTGTGCGCCGTGGACGTGGAAAAGTTCGTCTGAGTCAGGTTGACCGCGGGTTTCGCTAGCGCTGGTGCCAGGGTTCGTCCAGAGGTTTGGCACCGTTGAGCTCGCCGTAACCGGCTCCCGTGGTACCGGCAGGAACCGGGCCCAGGTAGCGATCGTCGATCGGGTCAGCGCAGGGTTGCCAGCGGACGTCACAGGAAAGACGGATATGGTCCTCGGCGGACTGGTTATCCAGGGAACCGTGCAGCAGGGTCATGCTGAAAAGAACCAGGTCGCCCGCGCGGAAATCCGCTGTCAGGAGTCGGGAGCTGCGGCGACGAGCCAGTTCAGCGGGATCTTCCATGAGTTGCACCAGCGGGGTGCTGCTGGACGCGTAGTCAACAGCCTGCGCCTGGGAAATCAAGTCCTGGAACTGGTTGGATCCTTCCACGATCATCAAGGGACCCTGGTCAAGAGGAATGTTGCCCAGCGGGGTCCAGGCCGTATGGATGCGGTTGGAGCCTCGCGCAAAAAAAGGATGATCATAATGGAGGTGGGTAGAACGACCCGGAACGGCCGGCCGCAGGAAAAGGTAATCGTGGGCATGGGCGGGTTCAGCCAGCACGGTACTGACGACGTGCGTCACATGGGGGCCGTGACTGGCCAGGCGCAGCGCGGGGCCTTCACTAACGGATTGCCAGAAGCTGCCGAGATCAGGGAAGCGCGCGCGCCGGCGGCTGGAACCGGTGTAAGTGCCCGTGCTCACCGGCAACTGGACCTCTCCAACTTCGGCCAATCGCTCAAATACCTCGGCGCGGGCAGAGAGTATTTCCGAAACAGGCAAGACGTCCCGGAAGAAAAGGTAACCATCCCGAGCCAACCGTTGCCGCATGGTTTCCGGTTGGGTGGGGTTGAAAACCGTTTCAATCAAGGGACCGACAACATCAGTGGGCAGGGGTCGTCCCTGCATTTGACAGGTGTGTCGCATGGGATCGGTTATGAATCGCGGTCAGGTGGGCAGGGCGCAAGGTTGGCTCAGGATTCGCGAGTGTACTCCTTCATATATCCACGGAACAGTACCAGGTGCTCTTCCTCCGAAGCCAACAGGCGAATGCAAAGGTCCTGCGTTACGTAATCGGTCCCATCCGTGGCGCGAATGATCTGGTTGTACAGCGCGCAGGCTGTTTCCTCGGCCTCGATGACGCCCGCGATGACAGCCACGACGTCGGTGGTGTCTTCCGGTGGTTGCTGTTGGTTACCAAAGCTCAACTTGGCGGAACCGGGCGCAGTGCCGCCAAGTTGCTTGATCCGCTGGGCGAGGACCTGCGCGTGGCCGATTTCTTCGGTCACGTCGGCAGCAAGCGCTTTCTTGATTTCCTCGGCACGCACGCCGTCCAGGTTAATGCTGTTGGCCAGGTAATTGGTGACGGTTTCCAATTCCATGCTGTAGGCCTGTTTGAGCAGGGCAATCACTTCGTCGCGATTCTCGGACATGGTCGGGTCCTTGGTGATAGGGGAGTGTCAGATACGCGCACTATAGCCAGTCTCGGTTCGAATGCAACGCCAGATCAAACGGGTCGTGTAGCCAACCGGGCTGCGGTGACGTTTGATGAAACTGAGTATCAATCAGGACTTCAGATTCGCAGTAGATCGGAAGAGCACACG
>JAYGDH010000586.1:0-12431 GCA_046583055.1 Pirellulaceae bacterium
TCGATTTGCGACACCACAAACCAGGATATTCTTGTCTTTCAGGTCGAGAAAGCTCATGGTTATCGAGACGATCCATTCATAACACAGTAAAGATGACCAGGCCCAATCGTTCAGGACGTACTTTCCACTTCCGCCATGGTACAGGCGAATTCAAACCTGGCAGCCACCTTGCCATCACAACGCACCGTGGCTTTCAGGAAAAACGCCTGCGCCAACCGTTCCTTCAAGGTGACTTCCAACTGAATCGTGTCCCCGGGGCGAATCACTTTCCTGAACTTAACGTCATTTATACGGGTTGCAACCGGGACGCCCTTCCCCATGCCTGTCTCCGCATTTGCGGCCAGCATGGAGGAAAGCAGGGCAGCACCTGCCTGCATCGCAGATTCGCACAGGATCACGCCGGGGACGATCGGATCATCCGGGTAGTGTCCCTGGAAAAAAAACTCGTCAGCGTCAAACACTTTTTGACAAACCATCGATTCCGAACCACGCTCCAGGATCTCATCGATCAATAACATCGGCTTGCGATGAGGTATCAGTTCTAGTATTTCATCGTAGCTCATAAATTTCTCGTTTACACGAAGATCAGTATTACACGGTCTTCGGCGTGGGAACCGGGGCCGCCGGCATCAGCAATGCATCAATATCGTTCGCGACAATGACGCCGTAATTAATAGCTCCCAGCCAACCGGACATGATAATGCCAACACTCCCGGCATGATACAAGCCTTTGACCTGTTGGGGCAGGGCACGGCTGACGGCCAGGCCTTCGAACTTGGTACCAAAACTAGCCCCGTCAAGATGTTGGGTGTAGTGTCGAAACGTGAGGGGGGTTGCCGCCTCGGCATGCACGATCCGCTGCCTGACCTGCGGCACATATTTTTCCAGCGCATCGAGCGTGGTTTTAACGAGGTCCGCCTTGCTTGCCTCGTATTCCTCCTCCGACAGGCCAGCCCAGTCCTCGTAATTCGCATTGGTACTGGAAACCACCAGGCATCGTTCCCGGGCCTGTGGCCGGGTACGAGGATAGTAAAATGAATAGGTGCGACTGGTAACATCTCGACTCAATAGTAAATCCGTGCGGAAGGCATTGGCCGTTGAGCTAAACAATAGATCCCCGGTAGATTCATCGATGCGTTCATCCGGCTTGAATGCCATGAACACCTGGGTACTCGAGTTATTGAGCCGCACTTCACGTGCCTGGTCAACAAACGACGGATCCAGGTTTTCTTCACCTACCAGCTTGAATACGGTGGACCTGAGATTGGCGTTAGAAACGACAGCACGGGTGCGAATTCGACGCCCATTAACAGAAACGCTGTGCACGCCACCCTGCTCCACGTGAACCTGTTCCGCGTTGGCGCGGATCCTCACGTCAACTCCGTTTCGCAACAGTTCATCACGCATCAGCTGGATCAGGTAATCGGTGCCGCCCTGGAAGGTATAGACTCCCTTGGACATGAAGTTGGAAAACACGATACCGTATGTAATAGCCGGATCTTCCAGCGTCGATCCATTGGCGTAGGTGATCGGCTCCATCAATAATCGAATGACATCCTCTCGACCAGGAAAAAACCGCTCGAACAGCTGGCCGGTAGTCAGTGCCTGGTCATCGTAAAAGTTCATGCTGCGCACGGTCGTGAAAAAGTCTTCCACGACCTCTGGCGCAATCCCGAATTTTCCGCTAAGCAACCGCTGGAAATCGTTGCGATCATAACTGGTAGTCAGGGAGAACATCGGGTTATCAAAGCGAATATTCTTGAGCGGAACGATCGCATCGGCGATTTGCTGGCTCCAGTAACGCCGACAGCTCTTGATCATGCCGTGGGGGAAACCGTGCAACGATATATCAAAGACGTGACCACCGGGACGTTTAAACCAGGTGGCCAATCCTCCCAGCTTGTAGTGCTGTTCCAGCAACAGCACTGAATAACCTGCGCGCCCAAGTATATTCGCCGTAGTCAGGCCGGCCAGGCCACTGCCAATCACGATCACATCGTACTCGTCTCGCGCGCCGGCTAGAAAATCTTTTGGCATAAAAATACTCGATCCGGTCTATACCAGGAATCTGAAAGCGACAAGCTCGGCTCAGTCCACTCCTCGCAATAAATGGCGATTGGCCATCGAAATACCACTTACAATTGTTCCCACGATACCTACATATCCCTGGTCCGTTCCACACAGAAAAAGATTTTTTAAGTGCGTGGTACCATCGAGTTGTTTATCCACCGATCCATAAACTGCACCGTTATCATGCCAGGTAAAGCGGCGAATCGTCGTTGGCGTAAACATATCCGTATCAATTACACAATTACGAAACTCGGGGATGTAGTCGACCGCAACTTTCGTCACGCGATCATACCATTTCTGCTTCTCCAGCCGGTAACTGTCCGGATCCAGCTGGTCCCAGCGATCGAAGCTGGCCAGGGAGGTAATCCGAATCACACCATCAGCCAATTCCCCGTCGGACCGGGGATACAAGAAATTATTTGGGGAACAAATTACCCCGGTTCGAGTATCCACGAGTCGGTCCGCCGGCTTACACCAGTGAAACTTTTCCGAGTCATTATAGAACACGATTGTCTTGTTGTGGTCTAGCTCGCGTGGCTGACGGTCGAGGATGGAAATTGTCTCGGTAAAGGAAAGTTGCCCTACGGAAGATTCAGTTGCCTCACTGAGGTGATCACACAATCGCAGTGTCTCTACCATCCCGGCAGAAGACAGGATCTTCCGGCCCTGCAACTCCTCACCGTTATCCAGTACAACCCCGACCGCCCGCTCGCCCTCCACCACGATGCGAGATACACCGGAACGAAGTTTCAGTTCACCTCCCAGTGCCCGGAACTTCCTGACCAGCAATCGCAGGATCAGTCGCACCCCTGAAAAGGGCCTGGCAAATCCCTCCAGGAAAATACTGCGAAACATGATGCAGAACTGGGCAAAGTCCATGTCGTGTTCGCGCGAGTTACCATACCACATGACGGGACACAGCAGCATCTCGATCAAGAGAGGTTCGCCCAACGTTTCCTCCAGCACCTGCCGGGCCGAGACATCGTAGTCGGCCTGCTCCAGGTCATCGTAATCCAGGAGACGACCCAGCAATCTTTCAAAATTATCCTTCTCGGCAGGAAAGGCCCGCGAGATTTCCGACTTCAACAATTCGATGTCATTGCTAAATTCCATCCGAACACCGGGAAACGCAATGGCTGACCCGATCTGGGGTGACAGGGAAAAATCTTCCCATCGAAAGCGAAGCTGCCTGAGCAAGAGAGCTAACGGACCTCGCCTATGGCCCTTGCCGGTAAAGTTGGTGACCGCGTGCAAACCAACATCGTAATCGCGACCACCCAGCCTATAAAAAGAGTTGAGACCACCAATCGTCGTGTGCCGTTCCAGGATACACACGCGCTGATCGAAATAGGCTGCCCTTATACCTGCAGCCAATCCGGACATACCTGCCCCGATGATTATCGTGTCATACACTAGTTTTTCTGCATATCTTTCATGACAGGTTCGAGATAGGCCACCGTGCTGGCCATGCTGGCCAGGTTCTCGTATTCCTCCTCAGGGATCTGCACTCGGTAACGCTTGCGCAACTCCATCACGATATCCAGAAAGTCCATACTATCCAGTTCGAGTTGATCCCGGAAATTCGTCTCGTCAACCAAGCCACCCAGATCCTCGTCAGGTGCAATATCTCCCAGGATGTCCAGTATCTCTTCACGTATCTCAACAGGTGTCATTCCAGCACATCTCCTGATCTTCTTAGTCCAAACAAATCCATTTCTGGGTACTGAAAATCTCTTTCCAGCCTGCCGTGCCTAGACACGCCTTACGATTACCACAGAGTTAATTCCTAGCATACCAAAAGAATTGTTCAAGATGTATTCGACTGGACCAACTTCACGTGGTTGATTTAGTACCAAACCGGGCAATTCACACTCGGGATCCAACGCATCAACGTTAATCGTTGCATGACAGGTACCATCCTGGAAAGAACCCATATTTCCGACCAGTTCCAGAACCCCGGCAGCTCCCATGCAATGTCCGATAAAACTCTTGGTATTATTGAAGCAGGTCTTCTCAGAACCGCTAAAAACAGATCGCAACGCCGTACACTCCTGGATGTCCCCGCTGCTGGTCCCCGTCGCATGAGTACTGACCACGTCGATCTGGCCAGGCTTCAATCCGGCTCGTTTCAGCGCCAGCTGCATGCACTGGGCCTGCCGCTCAGGATTGGGTAACACGAAATCCGTGGCATCCGTGTTCATGGCGTATCCAGCCAGTTCCCCGTAAATTCTCGCCCCACGACGCTTTGCATCATCAAAACGCTCCAGAATACAAACGCCCCCACCCTCGGAAACAACGATACCGTTTCTTTCCAGGTCAAAGGGGCGACTGGCCTGGGTCGGATCCTGATGCGATGCCAGAGCTCCCTGACTCTTGAAACTGGCGAAAATCCCAAAGGTGTGAACGCTCTCCGAAACACCACCGGAAATCGCCATGTCACATTCACCCAGTCGAAGCATCTGGGCTCCCTGGATCAAGCCGGCATTACCAGCTGCACAGGCCGCACCAATGGTGTAATGTGGCCCGACAATGTTCATATTCAAGGCCACTTCACCGGCCGGGTTGTTCGCCACCGTACGAGGGTTATGGTGATGTGACCAGAAACTCGTGTCGTAGTCATACCCCTTTAACTCGAAGATCTCGTTCTCGGTTTCCACGTTGCCATGTTCCGTAACGCCCAGGTAAATTCCCACCCGGGACCTATCAACGTTCTCCCAATCGACGCCGGCATCTGCAACTGCTTCCTGGCTGACATAAACGCCGATACTACCCGCACGTGTACCACGACGAATATCTTTTCGTGGCTGATAACGACCGGCATCAAAATCACAAATGCCGGCCAGTGTTTTCCCGACGTAACGAATATCGTAATCCTGGATCCCGCTGGTACCATTCAGCAGAGCCGCACGATAATCCTCCAGCCTGTTGGCGTTAGGCGAGGTCAAACCGATCCCCGTAATCACGATCCGTTGATTATCAGGCAACGCAGCTGGAGCAGTATCAGCAGTCATCCTGGCGGTTCCTTGGGAGGGGCATCAGAATCCTTGAAATTACCCTGCATCAGGGGGCTTGGCAAGGACAGGCCACACGATAAACCAAGCAAAAACATCCTCTAAAACACCACTTTAACCGTCCGTCTCATGGACCAGAAATTGGCCCAGGCGATGCATTCCTTCCGCCGTTGAAACGGCAGGTTCATAGCCCAGGTCCTGCCGTGCTCGGCCGATATCAAAGTAATGTGAGGTCGCCAACTGCGCTGCCAGGAACCGTGTCATCGGCGGTTCACTCTGCCGCCCCAGCAGACGGTACCCCATTTCCATCAGGCTTCCCAACCGCCAGGCCATACGCTGCGAAATCGCTCGCCGGACAGGGGCCACTCCTGCCAGTGCCAGGATCTCGTTGATCCAGTCCCAGCAGTTGACCGGCTCCCCCTGGCTAATGAAATAGGCCTGGCCCGCCGCCGGTCGATCTGCAGCCAGTGCGTCCATCGCCAACAGGTGCGCCTGGGCAGCATTTTCCACGTAAATCATGTCCACTCGATTGGTTCCGTCCCCCACTCGCCGCAACTTTCCCTGCCGGGCGCGCCTGAGCAACCTGGGCACCAGGTGCTGATCTCGCGGCCCCCAGATCAGGTGTGGCCGCAATGCACAGGTCCGCAGGTCACCCGTCATATTGGCCTCCAGGACGGCCTGTTCTGCCAATGCCTTGCTGTGCGGGTAATGACAGAGCCAGCGCCGGGAGTAGCCCACGGACTCGTTCACATTCGCCTGGTCAGAACCATCGAACGTAACGCTGGGACTGCTGCTATAGACCAGCCGCTTCACAGCATGTTCATGGCAAGCCACGATTACATGCCGTGTTCCCACCGTGTTTACCTGGTAGAACTTTTCCCAAGGGCCCCAGATGCCGGCAATTCCGATCGTGTGAATCACCACGTCCATGCCCTGACAGGCCCGCGAGACGGCCGTGGCATCGCAAACGTCACCGACGATTGCCTCCACCCCCAGCGATTCCAGGAAGGAATAGGAACGTCGCGAAAACGAACGTACTTGTTCACCCCTGGCCACCAGTTGTTCCACGATATAGCGGCCCAGAAATCCACCGCCACCGGTTACCAAAACATTCAAGGCAACGATTCCTCGTTCCTGCATATTGACTGTGAGCCGTCCCGCCTGACCAGCATTGCCGCCGTGATCCAGGACGACCGATCATCACGTTTACCAACTCCTGTTATCCCCTTTTCCGGGGCAACCGCAAAGACGCTTGGGCCACATAAAACGCGTTCACGCTCCCTGGCCAGCCGCCCAGACGGCCAGCTGCTCACGAAAAATTTTGGCATTATGTCGAATATCGACAGGCAGACTTTCATGAATCAAGATCTGCTGGACGGACTCCGTCAGGGCATTGCCACCAGCCAATTCCTTCAATTCCTCGATCAACTGCTGGCGATCCTGGGCATCCTCGCACTTGTGGTCCGGCCATAATTCCACGATCAGGATCGGCCGTTGACTGCCTCGAGGTCCCAGGCCCACCAGTGCCGACCGATAAACGCGGGGATGCTGGTTGAAAATTGTCTCACAGGGAACCGTGAACATGACACCGTTCTCGGTGGTCACCCGCTGCGTTTTACGGCCGCAAAACCAGAAACGATCTTCGGTATCCAGGTAGCCCACATCGCCCATCCGGTGCCAGATCTCCCCCTGGTCATTAACCTTGTGATCCGCATTGGATTCGACCCGGGTCACGTACTCCCTTGTCACCACCGGTCCCCGCACCAGTAACTCACCAATTTCTCCCTGCGGCAAGGGTTCCACATCGGCCAGTTCGCTGATGGGCTGATCGTCGATCGGTATCACGCGCCAGGTGATACCGGGAAAACGTCCTCCCACGCAGGTCCCTGCTCCCTGCCGCGATCGGACAATCGTTTCCTGGAGAACTTCCGTCGCCGAAGTCGACGCAACCGGTAGAGCTTCTGTGGCACCGTAGGGAGTGTAGATCTCACCCTCCGGGTGAATTGCCTGCTGAAGTCGCCGCAGGACATGCTCTGGAACCGGGGCGCCAGCAGACAGAACGCGTTTCAGGCTAGGCATCTTCTCACCGGTCTGTTCACAATATTGACCTACCGTGTTCCAGAGTGCCGGCGATCCAAATGCCTGGGTAATTTCCCACTGGTTGATGGGTTCAATAATATTTCTCGGATCCACATCCGCCGGACGAGTCGGATCCATATCAGGGATGACCGTGGAAACTCCCATCACGCTGTTGAACAACGCAAACAGAGGAAATCCCGGCAGGTCAATCTCACCCGCTTCAATTCCATAAAAGTCGCGAATCTGGTCCACCTGGTTATTGAAATTCCGGTGCTGGTAGAGGACGCCCTTGGGAGGGCCCGTACTGCCCGTCGTGAAGATGATGGCAGCTGGATCCTCGGGCCCTGTCTTCACCGGCACAAATGACCGGTCGGTTTTTCGAAGTAACTGCTCAAACGTGGCCCCGCCCCAGAACCAACGCCTACCCACTGTGACGTTGTAACGCGCCCGTGAAAACCGCCACCGAAACACGCTCCGTACCGCCTGGACCAGCGGAATCCCGACAAAACCCGCTGGCTGTACTTCGTTCAGGCAACGTAATAGATTTCGACGCCCCATGCCTGGATCAACCAGGACCATGACCATACCAGCCTTTAGCATGGCAAAGACCAGTGAGACAAATTCGATGCTGGGTGGCACCGCCAGCACCAGACGCGAACCAACCGGGATCCCCATGGCCTGAAACCCGGCGGCAAGCTGGTCCGACTTCTGTTCAAGCTGTGCAAAATTTACCTGTCGGTAAGAACGCAATCCCGTCGCGGACCTCTTGCCAGGAACAGCCACTGCCATCGTATCCGGCATTTTAGCTGCCACCTCGGATAACCGCATGCCGACATTCATGATCCTCCAACTCCTCTCAAACCAGCGGGTGCGAACTCACCCAGGCAGCTTATCCCGGCGACTGGCTAACCTGGCTGGCCAGGTAATCCCAAAGACAACGGGCAATATCCACATCCAGCGTGGCCGCCAACGCTTTCCACCCGGGGACGGCATTCACTTCCAGGACATACGGTTTTCCATCCGGCCCCAGCAACACGTCGACACCGGCGAAGGGCGCCTGGATCACGTTCGCTGCCTGCCTGGCCAGTTCCAGTAACTCGCCTGGCAAGTCCATCGCCTCGGTACGTGCTCCACGACTTACATTCGTACGCCAATCATCGTCATTGCAGCGTCGCATTGCAAATACCTCTTCTCCCAGCAGCAGGACTCGAATATCAAAACCATCATGATCAATGAACTCCTGTAAATATAACACGGCATCCAACTGCCACAGCGTCTTGAAAGCACGCTCGGCCAGTTCCGGCGATACCAGCCGCATTAAACCGCGGCCCTCACCACCAAAAAGAGGTTTCACCACCACGTCACCACCCAGCTGTTCAAAGGCTTGCAACGCCTCGGCCACGTTCTGGCAAACCACCGTGCGAGGAACTGGAATTCCGGCCAGGTCCAGGCGACAGGTCGCCAGGTACTTGTCGACCGCGGCCTCCACCGCCCGGGGAGGATTCAGTACAATCCCCCCCTGCTGCTCATAACAGCCCAGGACGTCCATGCGAAAGATAACCTGTTCCAGTGACCCCGCTGGCATGGTGCGCATCAAAACGGCATCGCAGGCTGCCAGGTCACGCACCCCATCGGAAAACCTCGCTGCCAAGCCTGCCGCCGGCGACAGATCTCCGTCGGCAGCCTGGGTCGCCGACCACGTCCCGCAGCGACTCGCGAGATCCCGGTAGCTGATCGCTACCAGTTCTTCGTCAACTTTCGCCGCGCGCAATAGATCGGCGTAATACCAACTCTCTGCCGAACCCAAAAACGCAACCTGCATCTCGGTACTCACTCACCTTGAAGAACGGACTGGATCTTGTTTGTCTTCCTCAACCGGCCCCAAACGACTGCTGCAGCACCTCCGGACAAACGGCCCCGAAAGCATGACAGTTTCCCGTTTCAACATTGACAAGTTGCACCGCTGCCGGACTGAACAGGAGCGGATCAATCTTATAGAAATCTCTCTCGTAGGCATCAAAGATATCTCCGAAAGGCCGACCGAAATCGGCCGAATCACTACTGGGAATACGTCTGCCCAACTCGACCAGTTCCTGGTCATTACCATGCATCCAGATCTTCACCGCACCTCCATAGAGGACCGCATCATTGGTCCACCCGATACCCGTTAGATCATCAGGAGCTACCGGCGGCAACGGCGCGCTGCCGGTGCCACGCACGATTGATTTCAAATCGCATCCCAGGCTGTGCATCTTATGCAAGGCTGTTTCCAGCGACCGTGCCACGACCTGTACCGTTCCTGCCAGACTGGCCGTTGGTGCGACCAGCAACGTGACGTCAGTGGGGTCGACCCGGCAATCCTCGGCAATGCGTGCACAGACCTCATCGGGAGGCAGCTGGCCACTCTCCAGGACACCCACGATGGAAGTGGCTTGCTCCTGGTAGCCTATTTCCTGGAACAATGATTCACCAGCATAGGCTGCCCGCATGGGCCCTGACCCCATGGCAAAGTAGTCACCCACAGAAATTTTCCAACCGGCATACTGGGAGGCCATGCACGCCCGAAGCGGCTCATCCGTTGTAACGGTCACGGCATCGCCGCTCCACAACGCGGGATCCGCCTGGTCCAGTTCGACGCAGCCGAGTCCTGCCAGGCAGATTTCTGCCAATGCCACGCCTGCCTGAAGGCTACCTGGACAGTGCACGCCACAATCGACAATCTGGCTGCCGCCTGCCGCACGCTGACTGCGAATCTGCATGCTATCTGCAGTTTCCAGTAACTGCTGGCAGCGTTGCCAGCTCTTTTGATTGAGATTCACAACTAGAAATCCGTTTTCCGAGTAGGCATCGTATCGCGAGTTATCTGCCCGGGGGCGAGACGTTCACATGATCTTCGATCCCGACTTACTTGGCAATGATGGGCATCCCTATAATTCACCTGATCCGAAGCCACTTTTGTGATCCCAATTACACTGACAGCCCGTAGTCGGTAATTTGCAGACACTCTACAATACCAAGTAGTCCGTCATCTTCTCGGCCCGCCCGTAGCATTGACATTTGTCTTCACAACGCTCTCCAGGAAACCTGCCAGGTGCCTAGCCTAACGATCGAAAACTACGTGAAGGTGATCTACCAGATCTGTAGCTCCGGCAATCTCCCCTGCGCCTCGACCGGAGAACTGGCCACGGCACTGACAATTTCTCCGGGCAGCGTCACCAGTATGCTGAAAACACTTCATGAATCCGGGCTGGTAAAATACAAGCCCTACGAGGGCGTCCAACTAACTGCCAGCGGTGAAACACTCGCTCTGCGTGTCCTCCGCCGACACCGCCTGATCGAATTATTCCTGGTCGAAACCCTGGACCTCAGTTGGGATGAAGTACACGAGGAAGCGGAAAACATGGAACATTCGGTGAGCGATCTGCTCATTGATCGCATTGACCAGTACCTCGGCTGTCCTCCCACGGATCCTCACGGCGACCCGATTCCCAAGGCAGACGGAACCGTGGCACCGGCCTCAGCACAACCGTTAATTGAGTTGGATGTTCAGACCAGCTTTCACCTGGTTCGAGTGATTGACCAGACACCAGAGTTTCTCCGGTATTTAAGTGACGCCGGGTTGATCCTCGGAACACACGGAATCGTCACTGAAAATCAACAGGAAGCCGGCACCATTACCCTGCAGATTTCAGGGGCTGCGACCGTTCTGTCCCATAACGCTGCCGAGAAACTACTGGTTGAAATGGTCGAAACAGGTTAGATTATGAGCTGGTGGCGTCCGACTGCCTTCAAGTGACCCTCGCAAGGGGGAGCCGCGAACCGGGTCAGGCCTTAACCGGAGCAGCCCTAAGCGGGGTACCTTTGTGCGAGGGTCTCTTGAGGGCAGTCAGGACCATCAACGATGTCGTGCGATGAGGATGAATCAACGATACCACGAGGCCAGCCAGGATGCCTGCAGAAAACACTTCCACTGGGAACTCAAACCCCGCGGATAGTAATGCACGAGAGGCTTACGTCGTTATTGCCCGGCGCTACCGGCCCCAGTCATTCCTTGATATGGTTGGCCAGGAACACGTCACCAAGGCCCTGGTAAACGCCATCGCCACCAATCGGGTTGGCCACGCCTACTTGTTTACCGGCGCTCGAGGCGTGGGAAAAACATCGCTGGCTCGTATTTTTGCCAAGGCCCTGAATTGCCAACAAGGGCTTTCCAGTGAACCCTGCAATTCCTGTGACATCTGCCTGGGCATCGCCAACGGTGACGACATTGACGTCCTGGAACTGGACGGTGCCAGTAACAATTCTGTTGAGGACATACGCCGCCTCCGTTCCAATATCGCGGTCCGACCCAGTCGCGGACGCTACAAGATCTATATCATTGACGAAGTTCACATGCTCAGCCCGTCAGCCTTCAATGCACTTCTGAAAACCCTCGAGGAACCTCCCGAGCATGTCAAGTTCATGTTCTGCACGACTAACCCGGAGAAAATTCTTGAGACCGTCCTGTCCCGTTGTCAGCGATTCGATTTCTCGCCTGTCAAAACAGCTTCCATCTTGAATCGCCTCCAGTTGATCACCCAGCAGGAGGGTCTGCATGTAGATGAAGAAGCCTTGCAGTTACTGGCTCGTCGCGCCCAGGGCTCCATGCGTGATGGGCAGTCCCTGCTGGAGCAGGTGCTCTCTTTTTGCCAGGGACAGGTGACCGTTGGAGACGTTCATACACTGCTGGGTACCGTGGAAACTCGGCAACTGGCAGAACTCGTTCAACATGCCTCCAACGGGGATACGACCCAAACCCTGACGGTTCTGGACAAGGCCATCGATGAAGGCATTGACCTGGGGCAGCTGGCGGAACAACTGCTGGGATACTACCGCGACCTGATGGCAGCCACGGCCGGGTGTGACGTCAACTTGATGCGTCACAGCAGTCCGGGCGAGTACGAGCTACTGAGCCAGCTGGGCCAACAACTCGGCATGGAAACAATTCTGGCTATCCTCCAATTGCTGGACGAAACCCTGGCTCGCATGCGAACAAGTACGCAACCTCGAATCCTCGTGGAAATGGTGCTGACCCGCATCTGTTACCTGGAGCAGCTCGATGAACTCAGCACGTTGATGACCCAGTTACAACAGAACCCTTCCCCGCCCGGTCCATCACGGCCAGTATCCCCAGCCACGTCACGACCGGTATCCGAACTACCATCGCCATCGGCATCCGAGCCTGCCAGCCCAACCCGACTTGCCACCGGTTCCGATACGACTTCGGTAACA
>JAYGDH010000648.1:0-15892 GCA_046583055.1 Pirellulaceae bacterium
GGGACCTGGTGGGCCATGGCTTCGAGGAGGGAAATCGACAGGCCCTCGAAATAGGACGGCAGGACAAACAGGTTGGCGGCCGCAAGTATTTCTTCCACGTCATCAAAGACGCCGGGCAGCACCACCTGGCCACGGAGATCCAGGTCCTTGATCTGCTGAAAGAGTTCGTCACGTTCAGGTCCTTCCCCGATCAGCCAGAGTTGGCTGTTAGGCTGGTGGCGGAGTACCTCTGGCCAGGCATTTACCAGGTCATACAATCCCTTGTTGCGATCCAGTCGCCCGGTGTAAACGACGATGGATTCGTTTGGACTGGCAATCAGGTCGTGGTTTGCTTCCGCCAGTGCGAGGCGGGCTTCTCCACGGGTGGCCTCGCCGGGAATGGTTGGAACGGGGACCCCATTGGGAATGTGATGCAGTCGATCTTCCGGATATCCGGCCTCAAGTAATTCCTGCATGATGGCCTGGCTGGGAACGATGATTGCATCAGCGGCCTGGCAGCGTCGACGAATCGATAAGCCGAAACGTGCCGTGGTTTGCCAGTGGCAATCACCGGTCTGGCCGCCACCCTCGGCCCTCAGGACCACGGGTATTCCCAGTTGCTGGCAAATCCGGGTTGCCGTGTAAGCGTCATGTTTTAGCATCGAGACATAGACCAGGTCGATTTCATTTGCATGAGTCTTCAACCAGCTCGCGAGGCTTCTTAGGTATCGAAATGTTCCCCAGATGCGTTGCCTGGGGTTTCGCAGACGTGCCACGGGAACCTCCCGATGAACAAACTCGACGGGCCACGAGGCTTCCCATTGTGCGGTCAGGATCTGGCAGGGAATATCACGTTGTTGGAATTCAGATCCCAGGTTGGCCATTACCATTTCGGCACCCCCGACCAGGGGCCAGAAGCGTCGAGTCACCAGCACGCTGCGCAATGGTTTCATTCCGGTTCACCGGATAGATCTTCAGGTTCCAGGGTAGCAACATAGGGAAGATTTCGGAAAAGATCCTGGTAATCGAGCCCATAGCCGACTACGAATTGATCCGGAATCTGAAATCCCACAAAATCTGGTCTTAACTCTACCTCCTGGCGCCCCTCCTTCAATAGCAATACTGCCGATCGAACCGAGTTTGGCTGCAAATCGTCAATCATTCGAATTACTTTTTGCAGCGTGTATCCGGTGTCGAAGATGTCATCGATCAACAGGATATCCCGCCCCTCGATATCCGAGAGCAGGTCCGGGTTGATAGTCAGTTCCCCCCGGGTGGTTGTGCCTCGATAGCTGCTGGCTTCCACGAGACTAATGCGGATAGGCTGGTCTAGCATGCGAATCAGGTCGGCCAGCAGCATCAGGCTACCGGTTAATATTCCCACGACGGTGATGGCACGCCCCTCGTAATGTTGGCTGATCTGGTCAGCCATCTGATGGATGCCTTCCTGTAACCGGGATGAGCTGAGCAGTACTTTCACGAAAGCCCTTTGGATTGCAAGAGTGTTGGTAGTTTCTGACAAGCTCCTATTCTAGGCTGCCGGCCAAGACGCGGGTACCGGGTGATGCAATGGGATTTCCATGTCACCGATTTTCAAGGAGTCAATTATTTCGTATGGTTGGTAGGAGAAGGGATTTCCGGAGAAGCATGGTTACAGGTTTTTTCTGGATTGATTCGTGAACCTGGAGAGCTGGAAAGGCTGTAATGATGGATCCGCAACACTGGAAACAGGAAAATCGCTTTGACCCGCTGGCTGCCACGGTCGTTCGTGAACCACCAGGCGAGGGCGAGGGTTACTGGATTGGCGCTCCGGGCGCCATGTACGATTCCCAGGACCAGTGGTTTTACCTGGTCTACCGATTGCGTCGACCCCGGGGCGTGGAACCGGATCGGGGAGCGGAGATCCAGATTGCGCGGAGTCGCGATGGCATTGAGTTTGAAACAATCTGGCGAGCTACCAAGGACCTGGTTGATTCGCCCAGCATCGAGCGATGCGCTATTCGGCGTCATGTGGATGGCAGCTGGATTCTCTATATCAGTTACGTGGATCCGGCTGATGGTCGTTGGCGGATTGACCTGGTCCGGGCAGATGAGCCGGACCAGTTTGATTTGCGGGCGGTAGAGCCAGTCCTGACCGCCTCAGATATCGGTGCTGAGGGGGTCAAGGATCCGTTCCTGTTTTCGATGGGCTCACAGTGGGGCATGATTGCCAGCTATGCCTATGCTGCGGGGAATTCCAGTGACGATCAACTCCACGGAACTGCAGACGCCTACAATACTGGATTGATCCTTTCGGCGACCGGACTGGCCCTGAGTGATGACGGACTGGACTGGCAATGGCAGGGACAGATCATGGGGCCATCAGCCAGCGGATGGGACCAGTACTGTAGTCGCATTGGATGCGTCTGGCGGGAGCGTGATACCTGGCTGGCACTCTACGACGGATCAGCCAGCGTGGAAGAGAACTACGAGGAACGCGTGGGCCTGTCCTGGAGTTGGGATTTAAAACAGTTCCATCGTCTTACGCCAGAAGGACCGTTGCTGCGCCCACCTGTGCCGGGTCGGGCGTTGCGTTATTTTGACGTCCTTGATTTCCCGGACCAACGGTTCACGTACTTTGAAATGGCCCGGCCTGATGGCAGCCACGATCTGCGCGTGATCCACCAGCAGTCCGGGTGACTGTTTACACCAGTCGAGGCCCTGGCGAAAGTTATTCCGGCAGGTCTTCCTGGTTGGTTTCTCGACCAAAGAGAATGATGATGGCGCCGAGCAGGTAAAGAGGTGACAGTAACAGTGCCTTGTCTTCTGCGGTAATCGCGACGTAGCCAAATCCGAAAAAGGCGGCAGCGGTTGCTAAACGCCCCATGTTGAAACAAAATCCAGCTCCCGTGCTGCGTAAACGGGTTGGATATAATTCCGGGAAATATACGGCATAGCCGGCATGCATTCCCAGGGTAAAGAACCCAAAGACCGGCAGCGTGATACCCAGTGCCAAAGCCGAGGCCTGGTTGGCGATAAGTCCTTTGAAGAGGAAGATCATCAGGAGGAAAGCGACCACGTGATAGAGGATGAAGGCTTTTTTTCGTCCCAAGCGAGTGGAAATGGTACCAAAAAAGACGAGACCAAGTCCCCCTCCAAGCGTGTTGAGAGTCATGCTGAGCATTTCTGCCTGCTTGATCTCTTTGTCATGTACCTTGTAGGCAGCCTGCTTGGTTTCCTTGCCAGCATCGGCGGGGACTTGTTCGGTAGCCAGGGCCTGCTGCTGGGCATGTCGTAGCAGCGCATTTTTCCCATAGATATGTCCTCCCCAGAAAGTGACGAGCCCAATCGAAGCCAGGCTGACACCAACCAGTGTGCTGCGTAGTTGTTCACCCTGGAAGAGCTCGATTAAGCGACCGGTTTTCTGGTTTGCATCCTGCTTGGCAAGCTCCCTTGCTTTGATCCACTGCTCGGGGTCCTTTAGCTTCCAGCGGATCAGGAGGGTCAGCAGGGCAGGCACAACACCGATGGCGAATCCCCATCGCCAGGCAGATGCACCGAGACCGGGATTACCGACAATGGTGGCTCCGACTCCGGCTGCCATGAGCGTACCGAAGACACTGGAGGCATGGAAGATCGAGCTCATGATCGGGCGTGAACGTTTTGGCATGACCTCGGCAACCATGGCCGAGGCAACGGCCCACTCACCTCCAACTCCCATGGCGACCAGGAAGCGAAGCGCCACCATCTGGCCTGGCGACTGGGCAAGGGCAGTGACACAGGTAAAGAGCGAGTAGAAGAGGATGGTAAGAACCATGGTCTTGGAACGTCCGATGCGATCAGCCAGGATCCCGAAGAGAACGCCTCCGAAAGCCCCCCCGAGCAGGAAACTGCCGAAGGCCCAGTCGTTCCATTTGCTCACCAGTTCGTGTTCCTTGCCGACACCCAGCAGCGATGGCATTGCTTCTCGCATGGAAGCAACAAAGATCTGGCCTTCAAATACATCGAAAGCCCAGCCCGCGGAGGCAATAAACAGCACCAGCCATTGGTAACGCGTGATGCCGTGGTACCAGCGTTGCGAAAGTGATTCATTCATGAGGACGGCCTGTGTGAAAGAGGGGTCAGGGGATTCTTAGTGCGTCTTTGCTGTACAGTGGATAGTTGACATGTTTTCAGGTGAGGCAGGACATCGCGGCCAAACAAGTTGCATTCCTCGAGGTGGGGATATCCCGAGAAAATAAAGGAACGCATGCCCATCTGGGTATAGGTCTTTATTTTTTCCAGCACCTGGTCGGGTGTGCCGACGATGGCACTTCCGCATCCGGAGCGTCCGCGGCCGATCCCGGACCAGATGCAGGGTTCAATATAGCCATCCAGATCGGCTTCTGCGCGCAGCTCATTCTGCCGCTGAACACCTAGTGACCGTGAATCCATGGAACGATGCTTGAGCAAACTGGCGGTCTGATTATCCAGGTGGGAGACCAATTGGCGTGCTGCCTCTCGCGCTTCCTGTTCGGTTTCACGCACAATTACATGAATACGCAGTCCAAAGTCGATGGCGCGATCGTACCGGGCAGCTCGTTGAGACATGTCCTGCATGGTTTCTGCAAGCCGGGATTCGGTTTCGGGCCACATCAAGAAGACATCACAGTGCTCGGCACCCAAGTCGCGTGCTGCCTCCGAGATGCCACCGAAGTAGAGCAGCGGCCCACCATTTTGCTGGTATGGCTTAACCGGCCCGGCCGCCAGGTCAAACTGGTAGAAATCTCCTGAGAAATCAATCCGTTCCTGTTGCCACCCCTGCTTGAGGATTTCAATGACCTCTCGCGACCGCTGGTAACGCTGTTTCGAGGGCAGCGTCGTGCCAGGCATGTCCGAAGAAATAATGTTGATGGTCAATCGCCCCTCGAGCATGTGATCAAGGCTCGCCAGTGCGCGTCCCAGCATCGGGGGATGGTATTCGCCGCAACGAATGGCGACGAGCAAGGATATCTGTTGGGTCAGGGAAGCCATGCCCGCGGCGAAAGTGAGCGTATCCTGCCCGGCGACGTAGCCGTTGGGAAGCAGGATGTTGTTATATCCCAGTCGATCGGCCGTCGAGGTAATTTCCGAGCAGTGTTGCCAGGTGCTTCGCAGGGTATCATCCTGGACACCCAGGTACTTGAAATCATCGTCGCAAAGGGCGGCAAACCAGGCAACTTCGATGGCATCCAGGTCTGAAGATCGAATCAGGAATTCACTCAAGATCGCGGCTCCTTGTCCGAGGCCAGATGGGAGCGATTGGGAACAGGGCGGTGCTGACAACAAGACTACTGGACGAAAATGAATCCAACAAGGGACTGCCGGCGGTCAGGAGTAAATGAGGGTCGCATTGATGGCAACGAAGGGTTACAACAGGTGAAGCAATGGTGCCCAGACGTACTGGATGCGAAACGAGAACAGTAAGAGCTATCTATGATGGATTGGAGACGGGACGTTGGCTGGTACGAATGGTCAGTGGAGTGAAGAGATTGTTGGTGGACATCCATGTGATGTTTATCAACCCGCAGTGTTGAACGACGCCGGTTTCGTTATCCTTTTCTTGCATGGGGTGCATATTGACCGCCTGGTTGATAATGCCTGCTTTACTGATTCGTTCGACCAACATGGCCTGCCGGTTGTGGCGCCGATTACCCAACGCAGCTGGTGGACAGATCGGATTTGCGAGGAGTTTGACCCGGAGTTAACGGCTGAGCAGCATGTCTTGCAGAACGTCCTGCCATATATCGAGCAGCGCTGGGAAACGAAACCTCCTCGGATTGGCTTGCTGGGAACCAGCATGGGAGGCCAGGGGAGCTTACGTTTTTCTTACAAGTATCCGGACCTGTTTCCGGTGGTGGCAGCGATTTCCCCGGCGATTGACTATCAACGACGCTTTGACCAGGGCGACGAGACGTTGCCGTTGATGTATGCGGAGCCGGAAGCTGCCCGGCAGGATACGGCCACGTTGCATGTGCACCCGCTTAACTGGCCCCGTCACCAGTTCTTTTGCTGTGACCCCACGGATGCAGACTGGTACGAGAGTTCAGACCGTTTGCAGATGAAGCTGGCGTCGCTTGGAATTCCCCATGAGTGTGACATGGAGACGGAATCCGGTGGTCATGGTTTTACCTATTGCAACCATATGGCAGCCCGTGCGATCGGCTTTCTGGCAGAACGCCTGGAAGCGGAACGGCGGCGACTGGTCTGAACGGTCGGTTGCGTCTGTACGTTACGGACGATTTAGGTTCATGCGAATCGCGTTTTCCACCTGCAGCCGATTGGTATCCAGCCAGTACATGATCTTCCCGGCGATAACGTCCGGGGTCTGTCGTCGAGGCTTGATCACTAGTTCAGCATGGTCCCTGCCCCCATCGAGCGTGAGCAGGCTGTTCGACTGGGCGTAGGTCAGCCGGTGGGCCAGCGCGGAATATTTCATGGAATCGATTCGGGTACGGCCCAGCGCTTCCATGACCAGGGATGGTTGTCCCCGGTACTGAAGGTCGGCGATTTGAAGCTGGTCAGATGTTAGCTCGATTCCCTCTGCTCCGAGGGTATCGTGGGTGAGCGTCGAATTCCAGTTGGGAACGGGCCCGTAGATGGTTTGAACGCGTCGGTAGAACCGGATGTAACGTTTCATGATATTTCCCGCGATGCCGTTTTCAAACTGGACACGCACGTAGATCAGGTTGGAGCCGGCTTCGGGTAATCGTGGTTGGGCTGGATTTCGGTCGTTGGCTGCCGGTTGTTGCTTCCGTGGGTTAACCCGAACACTGCTTCCCCAGCCAGGCCCCGTTGCTTTCAGGTCACCCTTTTGCGAGTTGGGTGTCATGTGAAGTGTCATGCTGTGTACGTGTAATTGGTCAACGGCCAGGGGCTGCCCGTCCGTGTCATGTGTCTGGCTGAGGATTTTCACGTTTCCACCATACGTCAGTCGACCGAGTTGCAGGGGCGTGGTTCGAGCGGGCTTTCGCAGGTCCAGGTGCCGGTCAAAAGTGGTTTGCAGAAGGTCGCCGCTGATCCGTGTGAGCGTGGTCTCACCGGCTGTCCCCTGGGACTGGACCACCGTCTGGACGTCTTTTTCCAGGCTTACCATTTGACCGTCGAAGTCGAGCCGTTTTGCCCAGCTAATCCGGGTCGTGTTCTGTGGCTGACCTGCCTGTTTCTGTTTGGGTAACAGGTGCAGTTGGCCGGGCCCGGTTACCCACATGCGGTTCACTTCCTGGTCCAGGTGAATGTCTGTGCCAATCAGTTTCATGGATCCGATCTGGATGTCAGCAGGCTGTTCCTGTCCATGAACGGAAACATTCAAGAAGCCACTGGCATAGCGTTTCAACTGGAGTGCATGGGCATGCAGTTGGAAGGCGTCGTTATTCGTGGCAGGCGATGTCAGCTGTTTGAGTGAGACGTCTCCCTCAACGGTCATATGGGTGATCGCCGGTTGCGGGTCGAGCAAGTCAACCTGGAGTTGAACATGGTCTCCTTTTACATTCAGCTTGGTGTTGGAGCGGGCCGCTGGCAGCGAGGGAGGAGATCTGGGTACGGTGCGAGGCTGGTCTGGATTGCTGACCGGGGCAGCAGCAAGCGACTCACGGAACCAGATTTCAATAAGCTTTGTCGTAGCGGAGAGTTGCTGCGTGTCCACCTGCACATTTCCACGAAACACCATCTTTTGAGGACGCATTCGGGCGACGAGACCGTTGGCGGTATCGTTTCCGGAAATGCCCTGGCGTGTTATGGCTGGATTGCTTTCCACGCGCTGCACCATGACTGGCGTGGCAACTGGAATTTCTCGAAACCAGAGATGCAGATCATCTGCCTGAGCGGTTCCCAGCTGGGCCTGGGAGATCTGTGCTTTACCGACCAGGGAAAAAATATGTTGGTCCTGTTTTTTGGTCAGCCGACACTCCTGTTGCCAACTGGCCATGAATTCCGGACGTGTGGCGGTGCGGGACTTTCCCTCGTAGCGTCCCGGTCCAGTTGCCACGAATTGTCCTAATTGACGGGGTTGTGGAGGGAACTGATACTCGATGTGGGGAGCGACCAACTGATGTTCGTTTTGGACGATCAACGCCTGGTTGGTATCTTCCAGGAGAATTCGCCTGTGAGGAAGGTTTAGCAGGACGCGTTGAGCACGGGCAATAGCACCGATCGATGGTGCTCGCAGGATGACGGGATTGCCGATGGCTGCTAATTCAATCGGTTCGATTCGAGCGTTTGGGCTGGAGGTTTTCCCGGGTGGACGGGTAGCCGTGGGGGTTGTCGGGTTGGCCGGGATGAGTGGTTGGAGATTAAATCGTAAATCCAGTCGTTGGCAGGTTAACTGGTCCACGGGTCCACCGGGGTTACGGACCAGGACATCGACGTGTTTTTCCAGGGAGACCACTTGTTTTCGAAGGTCTATTCGCAACGGTCCCTGGCACTGGATTTCAACCGGGATGGTGGCAGGTATTGTTTGCGGTTCAGGGTGGCCGGTGGTTACAGCAGCGCTGGTTGCCGGTAGGATTGCCACGAGTTGGCGGCTTAACTGCAGATGGATTCCATCGACATGGATCAATTCTATGGAGTCGATCGTATTGAATACGTCAGGCGCTTGATCGACCCTGTCCGGATTATTGACACGAGCCAGCGTGATCACGAGGTCCTGGCCGCTTCCACGATGCGGGCCAATGCTAAAATCCACTTCGTGCGGAGTCCAGATTCGTTGGCGATCGATTTGCACATTGCGGGTTGAGATGTGAATTGCGTCATCGGAGCTATCCGATGTTGCTGCGCTGTAGATGGATACTTTACCCAGTAACCGTCCTCGGGTGATCCGCCCTCCCCTTGTCTGGTTGAAGTTGAGGTTGCCTTCATGCTCCAGCATGGCACCCTCGGGTGCATCCAGAACGTAGGCTCGTCGCCGGGGCGTTTTAGCTGGAATTCCGCTGCCATCCTGTTGAGCATAAACAATCAGGGTACAGGGTTTGATTTTCAGGGCGTCATCACTGCGCGTGTTTTGTTTAAAGAGGAGTGTTCCGTAATTGCTCTCGATAATCGTGGGGCTGTCCAGTTGCCAGGATCCAGGCGGGAAAAGTTTCCCCAGTTCCTCTCGTCGGCGGGGTGTCATTGGTAACCACTTGGCCTCGATGCCAGCGTTGCTGTTGGCCTTGGCAGGTGGTTCAATCCAGGGAACGACCAGCAGCGCATAGGCAGCATAGCTGGTCAGGACGATCAGCAGGGAAATGGCGGTACCACAAGCACGTCGCAACATTATTTTTCCGTTAACTGGTTATGGCTATTCAACGACCTTCTGTTTCTTGGTTCGGGATCAATCCGTCGTATAGTGACGAATCAACTCCTCCCACCTTCCTTTTTCCTTGAGCAGATATTCGACTAATTCTCGCACGGCACCACGTCCCCCGGGGGCCTGCGTTACCAGGTTGGCATACTCCTGGATTTCGTCCACGGCATCAGCCACGCCCACGGCCCAGCCGACGTGTCGCATGACGGGTAAGTCCGTCAGGTCGTCACCGATATAACAGACCTGTTCTGGCTGCAGCTTTAGTTCCGCGATTACCTGCCGGGCGATAGAAAGTTTTTCCTCGAATCCCTGTCGAACGATATCGATGCCCAGTTCGGCGCTGCGGACCTTGACGATGTGAGATGTGCGGGCGGTAAGAATGCCAAACGTGTAGCCCGCACGTTGCCACAGCTTGATCCCCAGTCCATCGCGGACATGAAAGGACTTCGCCTCGATTCCCTGGTTGTCAAAAACGATTCCTCCATCGGTTAACACGCCGTCCACGTCGGACAGGATGCATTCGATGTTTTGAGTGTTTGCGGTTGCCATCCTTCAGTTTTCCCTTTGCTTGCGTTGCTGTGCCCCCGGGTCAGGCGCTCTTTGGCCAGGGCATCGGTGTTTGCCGCTCGTGATCGCGAACCTGGTCCGGCAACCAGGCAACGGTGTCCGTGATATCAATGAGCCCAACAGGAGCCCCCTGCTGGTCAATGACCGGAAGTTCACTGATCCTGTGACTTGCCAGCAGGGTTACTGCTTCCGTCATGAGCGAATGTGCAACGACGGTATGGGGCTGATTGGTCATGACATCGCGTACAGGTCGGTCGATGGCATGATCCTGTTTTTGTTCCAGCAGGCGTGCCAGGTCGCTGTCGGTGAAGACGCCGGTCAGTTGGCCGGTTTTATTGGTCAGCATGACTGCTCCCGTTCGCCTGCCGGGTAGCAGCGCCTGGGTAAACACCTCTCGCACGGTCAGCTGTTCGGAGGCAATTCGACATTCATCCAGCGGCCGCATGACTTCTTCCACGCGGGTTAGCTGTCGACCGAGACTGCCGGCTGGATGGCAGCGAGCGAAATCGTCTTGATTAAAAGATCGCATGCGGCTGACTACGAAGGCCAGGGCGTCTCCCAGAGCAAGCATCATGGTAGTACTGGTGCTGGGTGCCAGCTTCAGATTGCATGCTTCTTCTACCCTGCCCAACTCGAGCACGATGTGAGATGACCTGCCAAGGCTGCTGGCAGGATCTGCCGTGATGGCGATCGTGGTAACTTCCAGTTGTTTTAGTGCAGGAATCAGTCGCGTGATTTCTTCTGTTTCTCCACTGTAGGAGAGCAAGATGATGATATCCTGCGAGTGAATGCGTCCCAGGTCACCGTGGACTGCTTCACTGGGATGCAGGAAGTGCGCAGGCGTTCCAGTGGAGCCGAATGTGGCAACGAGTTTTCGGGCAATCAGGCCAGCCTTTCCAATGCCTGTGAAAATAACTGTGGCTGGACAGCGAAAAATCGTTTGGGTTGCATTTGCGAATTCGACCGGAAGCGCGTTTGCCAGCTGCATTAACGCAGCAGCCTCTGTCCGGATGACCTGGCGCGCTAAGTCACAGGGATCTACCGTTGCCGAAGTCGGCACGAGGTCCGCACGGGGAGAGTCATCCATCTGCATGCCGTCGTCATCCTTGACGAGAGAATTCTGCGCATATTTTCTGCGTCTGGAATTGTACCGAGGGTTGGAATCTGGGGCAACGTGAACGTCAGTTGGTCGCTGTTTGGCGGATTTGGCTAGCATGTCCTGCTTGCCCAAATGCCGTCATACGATCAACACAGACCTGTTTCATCGCCTCTCGTGCGGGTTTCAGGTAGTCACGAGGGTCAAATTTTTCACGAGCCTCTGCCAGGACCTTCCTGATAGCCCCGGTGATAGCCAGCCGATTATCAGTATCCACGTTGATCTTTCGTACACCGTGCTGGATACCACGCTGAATTTCTTCAACCGGTACGCCCCACGTCTGTCGAATATCTCCTCCGAATTTGTTGATGATATCCTGCAAGTGCTGGGGTACTGACGAACTGCCATGCATCACGAGATGGGTATTGGGCAGTCGTCGGTGAATTTCCTCGATCCGTTTCATGTCCAGCACATCGCCATCGGGTTGGCGAGTGAACTTGTAAGCCCCGTGACTGGTACCGATAGCCACCGCCAGCGCGTCGACCCCGGTAGTAGCCACGAATTGCTCTGCCTCGTCCGGGTCGGTCAACAGTTGGTCCCGAGAAAGGACCCCTTCGGCTCCATGGCCATCTTCCTGGTCGCCCTGCCCGGTTTCGAGTGATCCCAGGCATCCCAGTTCTCCTTCGACCGAGACACCCTTGGGGTGTGCCATTTGCACGACTTCGGTTGTCACCCGGGCATTGTAGTCGAAATCGGCGGGTGTCTTGCCGTCTTCCTGGAGCGACCCATCCATCATGACGGAGGTGAAGCCGTTCTCGATGGCACTGAGACAGGTTTCTACGCTGTTCCCATGGTCCTGGTGCATGGTGACCGGGATGTGGGGATAAAGTTCTACCGCGGCCAGCATCAGGTGTCGGAGATAGGCGTCCTGCGAGTAGGCTCGCGCCCCACGAGAAGCCTGTACGATAACCGGGGAATCGGTTTCATCGGCAGCTTCCATGATGGATTGGATTTGTTCCATGTTGTTGACATTAAAAGCGGCGACACCGTAGTTGTTTTCAGCAGCGTGATCCAGCAGTGTGCGCAGTGGGACGAGGGCCATTCAACCAACTCCTTGTTATTTTTTCGGGCAAAGGTCTCGAGAAAGAACAGGTTCAGCCTGTCGAGAAGTGGCTGGCTAGTGATTCCGAGGACCCGGAATATATCATGGTCGAACGTTGACGACACACGATGATCTCCAGGTGATCAATCCGTCATTATCGGGTAGAAGGCCGGAATTGGCAACGGGGCGTTCTTGCCTCATTCCCATCGTTCCGTGACGGGTTGGTTCGACTGGTCAGGTGCAAACAACTCGTCAAACTGGGTTTGGACCAGTCGGATCAATACCAGGTATTGAGTATCGGAATCATGTTTGCCATCTGCGAACATGTGTTGCCCGAGTCCCTTGACCTCTGGTGTGCAGCTGAGGGCCAGGGATTCTCCGGGAGTCATCAGCACTTCCATGGCGAGGCTGCTGAAGGAGCGTGTTTCACGGTTATTGTTCAGTAGCCACGAGCCATCATGTCCCACGTACTGGGAACGCATGTCGCCATGCTGGATTTCCGGTAAAAGCTGTATTCGAACCCGTCCATCACCCTGCGGATAGGTACGTATTTCCAGGGCACATTGCGCGCGATGAAATGTCTCGCCACTGGCATAATCATCGTCACGAAAGACCATGTGCATGGTTGGCTGTATCTGGTGCCCCAGGATAATATGGCCTCGCCGACCGGCTCGACTGTGAATTCGCTGGTTGCGCCGGCGCAGGTCATGCTCAAGGTTCCCATTCAAACCCTTTACGTCCAGTGTATTCTTGTCAGCCTGGATGAGTTGTTGCAGCGAATCCGGGATCTGTCCGGCAATCAGCCCACAGCGTATTCCATTGCGTTGCAGTCGCTGGTGGGTCTTCCAGGCCAGGGGAATTTCATCCAGGTCATGCCAAAAGTCAGCGTCCAGCCTGTTGTCATTCGGGGTCACGTGGACAAAGGCGATTTCAAGTATCACGGAATCAGCCGACATGCGCGGCGGCGGTAGCTCTAGTGATTTTGCCTGGTCTGCTGTCCATAGGGGCGTGGACCATACCTGGCACCCGCCGAGAAGTCCCGCCGTTGCCACCAGGGTTAATGGCAGGCATTGTTGAAGCAGGTTACGGGGCATGGTTTACCTGTCCGAGGAACGGAATGGGAGCGAGCGGAGAATACCGCTGACTGCAGATGAGGTCAATGCAGTTTTGGCATGGCCCTGGTAGTTCACGGTAACCAGCCGGAGAAAAAATCAGGCGTCGGACAGGGGTTTCAACGGGATCAGCTTTGGGTGTGCGATTTTGACCCCATAAATTCGACCGAACCGCTGGTGAAGTTCATTGAAATCGTATTGTAGAAATGCATAAAGCGCAGGTGACGGATTAAGCTGAAGCCACTTGGCGACCAACTGGGCCATCGAAACATCGTACTGCTGCTGTGAATAGGTGTGGAGATAGCAGCGACCCTCGTGTCGCCTCAGGTCCCCGTTGAAGTCAGGGCTGATGTGCCAAAGCTCGTGGAAGATGGTGACGAGTTTTTCCTGGAAACTCTCTTCCATGAAACGTGGTAGGTACAACCTCAGGATGTACATCATTTCACACCCGTTATTATCAAAAAGACGTTGCACGGTGTAATGCTGTTCTTCCGAGGTGTCCTGTAGAGATCCTCCCTCGAATCGCATCGGGGTCATGGATGCATAGAGGCCGTGCGAGACCTGCTTGCGGGTCTGGGAGAATGTCACGGCCACGCGTTGCATATCGATATGCTGTAACTCGGGAAGCCGGGTACAGGCATCGTGACAGAGGTAGTAGATGTGGCTCGTAAAGTCGAAGCCGGTGGATTTGGAGGACGTGCCGCGGGTAACCCGCTTCGCATCCTGGGCCTGGTTAGTTGGCTTGAACCTCATGTTCAATCCCCTGTACCATCCGCCGATCCAGTGCGCGGAGGCCTGCAACACCTGGTAACACGAGCAACGCCGTTTTACTCTTTATCTTCTTCGGGGGCAGCTTCCGTTGCCTCGCCATCGTCGGCAGCATCCTGGTTATTCGCTTCGTCCGCCGTTTCCTCGGCGGGTGCGTCATTCTCTTGTTGATCGTCCGCCGTTACTTCCTCTTGCTCCACGTCCTCAACCTGTGCTTCGTCCTCAACCAATGCTTCCTGGTCATCTAGAATTGCTTCATCGACCAGTTCATCATCGGAAATGAGCGGTTGGGTGGCGGTTCCACGGGATCGGTCTTCTTGGCCGGTGAAGGCCAGGATTGCCCGAATCCCAGCATCGCCGAGTCGCGGCTTGGCTAGTCGCAGGATGCGGGTGTATCCACTGGTGCGTCCCTGGTCTTCGAAGCGAGGTGCAACACGTTCAAAGAGTACCTTAACGGCCTTCTTGTTGCCCAGGATTTGCAGGACACGTCGTCGCGCGTTGACCGCGGGAGCCCGCGCTGCTGCCCACTGTTGCCACTGTTCACTCTGTCTCCAGGACTCATAGGCAGTGGCATCACTTTTCTTGTCTGCGGGAGATGCAAATTCCTCGGCCTGGCGTTCGGAGGGAAGTGATTTGAGTGCGATGGTGATGCATTTTTCCACCATGGGACGAACTTCCTTGGCTTTATGCAAGGTGGTGGTGATCCGACCGGGATGCTTCGGCGCTTCTTCGTAGGGTGCGTGCCGTTCATCCCAGTCTTCGAAGTCCCATTCGGTCAGGAAAAGACTGCTGGCCAGGTTTCGTAGCAGGGCTCGTCGATGACTTGAATTACGACCGAGTGTTCGGCCTCTTTTTTTGTGTCGCATGGTTCGTTCAGTCTTCTCTTGTACAGCCAGGATCGCGGCTAGTCCAGAACAGTGCAAGGGCTAGCGATTTGACTTCCGTTTCAGCTTGATCCGTAATGTCAGGTAATTCCAGGTAACCTCAGGAGATCAGCAGATCAGGGGATTTGCTGGGGGTGGTACACGCATGCCCAGATGCAGTCCCAGTTCGGTCAGTTTTTCTCGTACTTCGGTCAACGTGGTTTCACCGAAGTTTCGAACTTCCAGCAGTTCATCTTCGGTGAGCTGCACGAGGTCTCTGACGGCGTGGATGTTCTCGGTTTCCAGGCAATTGCTGGCCCGTACGGAAAGTCGCAGGCTTGCCAGGGGCATGTTCAGCTTGGATTCGAGTTCTGCGTCGTGGGTTGACCGGGGAGCTCGATTAGCAGCGTGGACCTGGGGTCCGAGTTCTGAATACTGGATGAAAGGATTCAGGTGTTTCCGCAGGATCTTGGCTGCCTCGACCAGGCTCAGTTCCGGGGAAATCGAACCATTGGTCCAGATTTCCAGGGTGATCTTGTCGTAATTGGTTTTTTGCCCAACGCGTGTTTCATCAATCTCGTAACGAACACGGGTAACCGGACTGAAGACCGCGTCGATTGGAATGATACCGATTTCATGATCGCCGGTACCCTGTTCGGTGGCGGGAATGTAACCCCGACCATCTTCCACGACCATTTCCATCATGAAGGGAACATCATCGGTAAGGTTCGCGATAACGAGATCCGGGTTGATGATGTCCACGTCGGCATCGGTCTGGATTTCACCGGCCAGGATTGGTCCTGCCTGGTCTTTCTCGATCGTGATCACACGAGTGGAACCGCTATGATTCTTGACGACCAGCGACTTCACGTTCAGGACGATATCGGTGATATCCTCGAGTACGCCAGGGATCGACGAGAATTCGTGTTGTGCACCGCGGATCTTGATTTGGGTCACAGCACTACCGAGCAGGCTGGAGAGCAGGATACGTCTCAAGCTATTACCGATCGTGACACCGAACCCTCGTTCGAACGGTTCCGCGTAAAACTTACCGTAGGTCGAGGTTAATGTTTCTTTTTCGCATTCGACTATGCTGGGTAATTCCAGTCCGCGCCATCGAATATG
>JAYGDH010000658.1:0-18626 GCA_046583055.1 Pirellulaceae bacterium
GATTGGGAGGGCGAGGCTCCCCCCCAAAACCAAAACGGTAGGTACCGTCCTGGCTCTTCTGCTGCTGAGCAGTACCGCCAATAAGTGCGCAAGAGTGCGCATGAATGCGACGACTTGCGACAGGCACTGGCGCACCTATAATGCCTGACGTTAAGCGAGAAACAGTTTTTTTCACAGAGCGCGGTTTTTTTCGTTAGAATCAAAACCGTCTGTGCGCCCACCGCTGCCTCGTTCGAGGCCGGGCTCTGGTACTACACGCTAAAATCATCCGAAATAAGCATTTACATTACCTGCCGACGTTCGGCAGTGCGGCCCGTTCCTCGAAAATGCAAAAGTCCTAGTCTTTTAAACAGACCTTCCCATGGCTCACTTAGTGTAGGAGGACGCTCAAATGGAAACTTCTCAGATCGTGCAACCGTCGCTTCCCCGCTGGTACTGGGTAGTTGCTGCCGTGGCGTTGCTCTGGAACCTGATGGGATGTGCCGCCTTCTCAATGGAGATGTTCGCCCCGGAGGTGATGATGGAAGAATGGTCTGCAGAGCAAAAGGAGTGGGCACACTCGATCCCCAGTTGGATTTACTTTGTCTATGCGGTGGCCGTGATCAGCGGAGTGGCGGCAAGCATCGGCCTATTTCTCCGTAAAGGATGGAGCGGATCACTCTTCGTGATTTCCTTAGTAGCGATCTTCGTTCAGATGGTTTACACGATGATCATTGCCGGTGGGGTGAAGATCATGGGGCCTTCGAGCGTCGTGATGCCTGGCCTGGTGATTTCCATCGCAGCAGTACTGGTTTGGTTTGCACGGTTTGCCAAAGGCAAGGGCTGGCTCTTATCGAAAGCAAGTCAATCATGAAACAGCTAACCATCGGTTTGTGCCTATCGCTACTGATCCTCGGCTGTGCCAAGAGCGAGCAAAACAAACAGGCAGCAGAACAACCACCGGCTAACAAGCAGCCGGCCGCCGAGAAAACCGATCAGGTCAAAGATAAGCCCCCTCCAGTAGGCCTCCAGGACAGCATCACGATCTCCCGGGAAACCACCCGCATCATGGAACCGCTCGATGACGCCGGCTACGTCAACTACCTGCAGGCCCTCAACGATCGGGCCGCCCAGGGAACAACAGTGCAAAACAATTTCGAGGTTGTCGTGCGGCAGGTCATGACACCCGAGATCATTCCCGAGGAACTGCGCAGCGAGTATTTCCGCCTCCTCGGCATCCCGGTTCCCGACCAGGGTGCCCGTTTCTACCGCGGCTTCGTCGACTTTACGCTCAAGGGAAACACCGACCGTCAGCAAGAGGAGACTCTGCTGGACGAGCAGGATCGCATCATGGCAAAACCGTGGAAGGCGTCTGAACATCCGGCGGCCAGCAAGTGGCTGGTCGCGCAGGAAAAACACCTCGACCAGTTGGCCGCAGGTTCCCGGCGGGAAAAATTCTACACCCCCTACCTGGCAAGTGCCTTGGATGAAGACGGCCCCTTTCTATCCGTGGTTAGTGTGCACATGCCTTCGGTCCAGCAACAGCGGAATGTTGCCAGGGGATTAACCATCCGGGCCCAGGGACGGATTGCCACTGGCGATCTCGACAACGCCTGGAATGATCTGCAGGCGATGCATCGGATGGCCCGGCATATCGGTAGCGGAGTCACGATAATCGAAAGCCTCGTCGGCATTGCCGTCGACTCGATGGCTTTCCAGGCAGAAATCCATATCCTCAAATCACCCGCGTTGACGGCCGACCAGTGCCAGCGGTTCTTTGCCGATTTAAAGTCACTGCCATCGCTGCCACCGCTGACCGATAGAATCGATATCGGTGAGCGCTTCATGGGCCTGGACGCTGTCACTGCACTGGCACGCTACGTGCAGGGGAAAGATTACCTGGAGGCGATGAATGAACTGTTCAAAACGTTGAAATTGATGGGGGCTCTCAGTGACGCAGCTCCGGCCAGCGATTCCGTTACCCTGGTCGCCTTTCAAGAGGATGCCAGCAAACAAGAATCAAAACAGGCCAGTGGCCCCATTGACTGGAACGCCGCCCTGCAGGTCTTGAACGGCTGGTATGACAAGCTGGTGGCGGCAAATCGCCTGGTCGACTCCCAGCAGCGTCAGGCACAGCTCAAGAAGATCGAACAGGAGCTCCAGCAGTTGGCCACCGACGCAACCAACCCGGCCAGGCAGCTAACCGCCATGGTCCGCGACGGGTCGCAAAAAATGCTGGGCAAAGCCATTGGGAACATCCTGGTGGCGATGTTGCTACCGGCCCCCATCGCGGTCGGCCGGGCAGAGGATGGAGCGACTGCCAGGAGGGCAGTCCTGCAAATTGGTTTCGCCCTCAACCTGCATGCGCGTGAAACGGGAATGCTGCCAGGATCACTGGTGGAACTAGCGCCCCGCTACCTCGAATCGATTCCCAAAGATCCCCTCTCCGGTGCCCCCCTGAAGTACACCGTCAAGGACAAGAGTTTCCTGCTCTATAGCGTGGGACGTAACGGCGTCGACGACCAGGGACAAACGCGCGACGATGCGGAACAAGAACAAGTCGCGATCCAGCCCGAATGGGATGACATTACCGTCCGGGTCGGTCGCTAGCCAGGTGGTCTGCAACCCGAGACGGTCATTCGTGCAGCAGGAACGCCCTGGCTTTCACGGCGCGGCTGTCGCCCCAGCCGTAGAAAAGCAGCATCCCAGCCACGATGCTGCCATCGGCACGCACGACCGGCTGAATGTTGTTGAATTTCCAGCCCGCGTATTGCGCCTGATCCGTTGGCAGGTCACGCAATTTATCCCACTGGTTTCCCTGGTCTTTCGACACCCAGTGTTCGATGCGCCCCCCTCCATGCCGATCCATGTAACCACCCTCGAGGTATCCCTCACCAACGGGCAGGTAGGCATGCAAAACATCTGACTTGTCCCTTGCCAGGTAGCCGCTATTCCACTGGTGATTGGTATGACAAATGGGAGTCTTGATCCACTCACCTTTTTCCCGTCGCACGTAGTAGTAGCGATGGGATTTCAAGCTATCTTCTGACACGACATGGAGAAACGTGGGCTGGCCGCTGGAATCCAGTGAAATCACGGGAGGAATGCCCGCCCCACGCCACTGCGTATCCCAGATCTGGCAATGTTTTTTCGAGTAGTCAAAATCGATGGGAGTCTTCACGACCTGTCCGTCCGCATTACGAACGACGTGTGTCTGCAAGTCAATCTTCACGTAGGAAAGATTGTATTTCCACCCGTTGGATGCCAATCGATCGTAGCGTGGATTGAAGAACCTCTGGGGATCCGGGCTATTCTTATTGTCGTCATAATCGGTGTAGACAACGTGCAGATACTTGCCATCCTTGCTGGGGAACTTGGTCTGGTAGGAAGACCAGTCCAGCTTTCCCTTGCTGTCCAGGTCCGTGACATCCTTCTCGGGACCCGCCCAGGTCTTGCCATCGTCCGCGCTGATACGGTAGGTCCAGGAACTGGTATGCCCGTCGGTCCGGTAATAGATCATTTCCCGGTTACCGTGAACCCGGTAGACCGTCGGGTACGAGATCCCGGGAGCAATCTGCGCTGCCTTCTTCCAGGAAATTTCCTGGGTATCTTTCTCAACGGGTTGTGCCGAGATGAGATGGGTGCCGGGAGTCTTATGGCAACCATACAGCACGTGCAGATGATCCTTCTCGTCTGCCCAGATGACCGGGCTGTAATGATGGTCGCTACTGCGTTTGCGCCCCAATCGCACGGGTTCCGAGAAGCTGCGATCCCGCGGACGATAGGTGATCAACATCGGGTAAGCGCTCCCCTTGTCATTGCTGGTCGGGCGAGCATCCCCATTGTAAACGATATAGAGCTGGTCCTTCAGCAAGAGGGCCTGGGGACGCTGTCGGCAATCGTACAGCATCTTGAATTTTCCACTCCGCGCAAACGCCACGGCCGTGGTACCCGGCTTGGCCTGTGGTTCCTCCCCGGCGTTCACGGGCAACGAGATGGCCAGGCAGCCGATCAGGATCAGTCGCAATAACAATCGTTTCATCGTTCCAGGCTCCTGGATCCATGGGACAGCTGTGGAGTATCTATTTTACTTGAAATCCCGCCTGGTGTCTTGAATGGCACGATCAACCCAGGCAGCGGGCAACCGGCACAGCAAAACCGCCCGTTCTCATATCCGCCATCAAATCAACTTGATCAATGCTTCCGTTCAGGCCAGAATAACAAGCACTTACCGATCTGCGTTTGCCAGGAATGATCCTCCATGCCAGCCCACCATGGCCATCCATCGAACCTCTCGCGTCGCGAGATCATGCGACTGGGACTTGGTGGTCTCTCGGCACTGTCGATTTCCGACCTGGTCCGCCAGCGAAGCCACGCCGAGCAGGTCACCGACCAGAACACGGCCGTCATCCTGGTCTGGCTTCCAGGTGGTCACAGCCACCTGGAAACATACGATCCCAAGCCCCAGGCCACTTCTGATTTTCGCGGTCCCTACCATCCGATCAAGACGGTCGTCCCGGGCATGGAACTCTGCGAGCTCCTTCCCCACCACGCGCGGGTTGCCGACCGATTCAGCCTGCTGCGCAGCGTCGTGCATACCGGGTTCTGTCATCAACAGGGGACCCACCAACTCCTGACTGGCTTTCCCGAGCGTGTGCTTCGTCGCAAGCCACTGTACCCGGATCTTTTTTCCGTCACCAACAAGCTACGTTACCGCCCGAACCGCCAGGTCCCCAACTACGTGGGAGTGGGTCCGGTCAATTTCCTGGGCCCCTCGTACCTGGGCAATGCCCACGACGTTTTCTCGGTCACCAACGATCCGAACCTGGACAATTTCTCGGTCAACAATCTTAACCAGCCGGACCCGCAAACGGCCACCAATATCTCGCGGCGGATTAACCTGCGCAAGCAACTCGATCAACTGAAACAACGGGCCGATTATCTCAGCCGGATGGACACCCTCGATTCATTCGAGCAACAGGCTTTCAACGTGCTGACCGGATCCGCTGCTACCAACGCCTTCAACATCAAGGCGGAAACAGACGCCACGCGAGACCGGTATGGACGCAATCGCTGGGGACAGCAACTGCTGCTGGCCCGCCGCCTGGTCGAATCAGGTGTCGACCTGGTGACCGCGCAGTTTTCCGGTAGTCTTTGCGGTGGCGTCGGCAACTGGGATGACCATGCCGTCAACGCCAACTGTTTCGAGGCCATCAAGTATCGTCTCCAGTTCTTGGACAAGGCCGTGGCTGCCCTGGTCGAAGACATCTACGAGCGTGGCCTGGACCGCCGCGTCCTGCTGGTAGTCACCGGTGAATTCGGACGCACTCCACGCATCAGCTACAAGGCAAGTACCGGCAAACGCATCGGCAGTGCACCGGCCGGTACCGTCCAACCCGGGCGAGATCATTGGCCACGGGCGACCTCGATCCTGTTCGCCGGGGGTGGCATGCAAACCGGCCAGGTGATCGGTCGTACGGATATGCGCGGTGAAGATCCCGTGGAACGGATCGTCGGACGCGGAGATTTCCTGGCCACGATCTACCAGCACCTGGGTATCGACTTCAAGCACACGGCCTTCAAGGATTACTCCGGTCGGCCAGTCCCGATCATGCTCAGTGAGGGATCCCCCATCAAGGAGCTGGGACCGGTCCAGCCCTCCTGATCAAACATGTCCACATGCTTTTCTGCAGGAGTTCCAACCATGTCGTTCATCCGCCCCACCTGCCTGGCTGTCATGCTCATGGTGACAACCAGCATCACCACCCTGCTGCAGGCACAGGACGAGAAGGCTGTCCTGGAAAGCTACCGCAAGGCGGCCATGAAAGCTGGCCAGCCAGCGGCGGGCAAGACCGTCTTCGAATCCAAGCAGGCGGCCTGTGCCAAGTGCCATGCCCTGGCAGGTCAAAAACCGCTGGCCGGTCCCAACCTGTCCGTGATCGGTGACAAGTATGCCCGTGATCAGTTGATCCAGTCTGTTCTTCAACCGAGTGCACAGCTTCACCCTGACTACGCGTCCCAGGTCGTGATCACCCGGGACGGCAAGAGCTTTACCGGCATCCTGCACCAGCAAACCAAGGAAGAAATCCAGCTGCTTGATGCGGACAGCAAGCTCGTGCGAATCGCCCGCCAGGACGTCGACGAACAAACCCGCAGCAAGACGTCACTGATGCCTGCCAATCTCTACAAGGCGATCACCCAGCAGCAGTTCATCGACCTCATCGAGTACCTGGCAACCCTGCGGCAAAAAGACGGACAGGCCTACCCAGGCATGCCGACAACGATTCCAGCCGTCGCCAGGCCAGCCTCGGTCGTACCACTGCATGGCGAGGCCATGCAATTTGATCACCCGGTCTGGATCATCGCCAAGCCGGGAACCACGAGCACCTACCTGGTGGTTGAACAACAAACCCGACGTGTCTACCAGTTGACGAAGAGTCCCGACGGGGATCGCAAGGAACTGTTTGCCGATCTCAGCCACGAGGCTATCACGGGAAAATTTGAAGGCGTACTCTGCCTGGCCTTCCATCCCAACTTCCTCACCAACCGCAAGTACTACCTGAACTACCACGTCCAGGAAGACGGGATTTTCTCACCGGTCATCGTGGAACGCCAGGCCACGCAGGATCTCGAGCGAGACGTGGGTGGCGCCTCGCGGCGACTGTTGAAAATCCCCCAACCCACGGAACTGCACTGGGGTGGCATGCTTGCCTTTGGACCCGATGGCTACCTCTACATCGGGGCTGGTGACGGTGGCCCCCAGGAAGATCCGCTGGGCAATGGGCAGAACCTGGGCATCTTCCTGGGAAAGATTCTTCGCATTGATGTCGACCGACAGGAACCGGGCAGGCCCTACGCCATTCCTGGCAGTAATCCATTCAAGGATGCCGGCCCGAAAGTAAAGCCGGAAATCTGGGCCTACGGATTTCGTATGCCCTGGCGATTCAGCTGGGATTCCAAGACTGGCGAAATGTACGTGGGAGATATCGGCCAGAACCTGTTCGAGGAAGTGAACATGCCGCGGCTGGGTGAAAACCACGGCTGGAACGTGCACGAGGGATTTGCACCGTTCTCCAACAAGTATCGTCGCGCGGGGGAAACGTTTACGCCACCGGTGGTCTCCTACCGTCGCAACAAGGGCGTCTCCGTGACGGGCGGATATGTCTACCGGGGATCCCGCAGTCCCTCCTACGTGGGTGCTTACATCTTCAGTGATTTCGAATCGAAGACGATCTGGGCCATGACCCAGGAAAATCGGAAACTCACCAGGATCCGCAGGATTGGTACCGTCCCGGAAAAGCCGGCTTCCTTCGGTCTTGCGTCGGACGGGGAATTGTTCATCGTCGGTTACCAGGGGACGATCTTCCGCCTGGTGCTGGACGAGTCCGTCTTCGAGTAATGATGCCCGCCAGCCATCCGGGAATTTGATTTGCATCCCGGGTTTGGCTTCCCTACACTGGGGACGCAGCCGAGACTGCCACGATGTAATACCTCTTCCTTCACCTCACCCGGGATTATCCAGGCAAGCCTGTCATGAACAAAACAACCACCCTGCTCGCTGGCATCTTACTGCTGTTACTAACCGTTGCTTCCACCGCGCAGGCGGATGTCAAATTACCGAATGTGCTGGGCAGCCACATGGTCATGCAGCGAGACGTGCCCCTGGCGATCTGGGGAACCGCCGCTGCCAATGAAGCCATCACGGTGACCATGGGTGCAGACCAGACCAGCACCACGGCCAATGCCACGGGAAACTGGCGTGTCCAGCTCAAACCCCAGCAGGCCGATGGAAAATCCCGAACGCTGACAGTCAAGGGCCAGAACACCATCGTGCTCGATGACATCCTGATTGGTGAAGTCTGGATTGGTTCCGGCCAATCCAACATGGAATGGCAACTGGCCAATACGCAGGACGCCAAGAAAGCCATCGCCGCCGCCAACCACCCCAACCTGCGCCTGTTCCATGTTCCCAAGGTACAGGCCGGTAAACCGGCCACCGATGTGAATGCCCAGTGGAAAACCTGTACGCCGGCCAACGTGCCCGCCTTTTCTGCGGTCCTGTATTACTTTGGCCAGCACCTCCAGCAGGAAATCGATCTGCCCATCGGCCTGATCAACAGCTCCTGGGGCGGTTCTCCTATCGAACCCTGGACCATCACCAAGGGAGGTTCCGGTGGCATGTACAACGGCATGATTGCCCCGCTCACCCAGTTCGCGGTGCAGGGATCAATCTGGTACCAGGGAGAAACCAACGTGCTGCAGAAAAACGGCCTCACGTATGTCGACAAAATGAAGGACCTGATCAGCGGGTGGAGAACCGCCTTCAACGATCCGGGACACGCCTTCTACTTTGTCCAGATCGCGCCCTGGCAGGGAAGTTATGCAGCCGGCCAGTTACCCGCCCTCTGGGAGGCCCAGGTGGCCAGCCTGAAAATACCTGGCACCGGCATGGCCGTCACCACCGACCTGGTAGATAACATTCGCGACATTCATCCACGCAACAAGCTGGACGTGGGAGAACGCCTGGCATTCTGGGCGTTAACCAAGACATACGGCAAGAAAGGGATCATCTATTCCGGTCCCCTCTACCAGTCACTCAAGGTCGAGGGAAATAAAATACGCCTCCGCTTTGCGCACACGGCCAGCGGCCTGAAATCCCGGGACGGGAAACCGCTCAGCGAATTCCAGGTTGCCGGTGCCGATGGTAAATTCGTTGCGGCCACGGCGACAATCGACCAACACACGCTAGTCGTGCAGGCGGCCGAAGTGGCGGCGCCCCGGCAGGTGCGATTCGGTTGGCACGCCACGACGAATCCCAACCTGGTCAACTCCGCCGGCCTACCCGCATCTCCGTTCCAGACCAGTAACTGGCAGGGCGGCACGGGCCAGTAGCAGGCACGCGTCCGATTGGCAACAACAGGCCCGGCTACTCGTCCGTGATCAATTCCCAGTGTTCACTGCCACATTGGTCACAACAGAAAATCTCTCGGTCCGGCAATGGTTCGACAAAGGCCTGGTCCACTCCCTCCTGCCATGCCAACTTTCCCCTGTACTGACAGTCACGACAATACGTGGTCATGGCAGCCACCTCTTTCACGTGGTTAAGAAAGTCTCGATGGGGGTGCCTCAAGTACCGGACCAGGACCATCACCGTGCGAAACAGGTTCCAGGAATTAAAGAGGGCCAGCAAGGCACAGGTACCAATGATCAGGATGGCCACGATTCCCATGAAACCCATCTCCTGGAGATTGATAGCTGCGACGAGTTGACCCGCCAGCAAATCATCCAGAGCATGGAATAGCAGGCCTGACATTCTCTGGCGTTTCCCCGACAAGAGTACCGCTCCCGGCCCAGGCAACCCAGTCGCGACTGCAGGTCACCCGGTATCCGGACCTGCCCTATTGTCCAGTTTCCCCCTCCGCAGGCAAGCAACCTAATCCGTTTTGAAGATCGGAAAAGCTACGCATATCGCCAGATTCCATTAGAATAAGTGCATGCCTCCAATCACTCGCCAGCTGCCGGTACACCAACCGTTCCACGGTGAGAGACCATTCATCCCGGTGGGCGCCTGCCTGGTGACGGCACTGCTGCTGGTCCTGGCTCAACCGCTGCCGGCAGCAGAGGACGCCGAGGCCAGCAAGTTCTTTGAATCACGCATCCGCCCGGTTCTGGTGGAACGATGCTTCAAGTGCCATAGTCAGCAGGCCAAACCACCCAAGGGCAAGCTGCGACTCGACTCCCCCCGGGGATGGCTCGGCGGTGGAGAATCAGGACCTGCCCTGGTCGCAGGCAAGCCCGCGGAAAGCCTGCTTATCTCGGCGCTCAAATACCAGGACTACAAGATGCCCCCCGGGGGTAAACTGCCCGCATCCATCGTCAAGGATTTTTCCACTTGGATTGAGATGGGAGCCCCCACTCCGGCAGCTTACGGCGCCACCCTGTCGACGACAGCATCCCGGGAAACCATTGACTGGAAACGTGAATCCCAGTTCTGGTCGTTCAAACCAATCACCCGTTACCCGGTTCCCAGCATCGACACGACGCACCCGGTCCGCAATGAAATCGACAACTTTGTCTTCCGTCCGCTGGTTGATCACGGGCTGAAGCCGGCCAGCGAGGCAGACCGGCGCACGCTGGTGCGCCGCCTGACCTTTAACCTGGTGGGACTGCCCCCCACGCCCTCAGAAATCAAGGCGTTCGTCAACGACGCGGATCCGCAGGCCTACGACAGGCTGGTTAACCGGCTCTTGAAATCACCTCGCTACGGTGAACGCTGGGGGCGACACTGGCTGGACGTGGTACGCTACGCCAACTCCAACGGTGCCGATGAGAACAAGCCCTACCCCCAGACATACCATTATCGCAACTACGTTATCGAGGCTTTCAACCAGGACCGGCCCTTCAACGAGTTTATCCGGGAACAGGTTGCCGGAGACCTGCTCCCTTCCGGAGACCAGGTCAAGGTTCGCAACCGGCAGCTCACGGCCACCACGTTTCTTGCCATGGGAATTAAGATTTCCGCCGAGCAGGATGCCGAAAAGAAACGGGCAGATATCATCGACTAGCAGATCGATACGATCACACGATCCATGCTGGGGATGACCGTTGCCTGCGCACGATGTCACGATCATAAATTCGATCCCATTCCCACCACCGACTACTACGCGTTGGCCGGCATTCTCCGCAGCACGAATTTGACGGACCATGTCCTCCGATCTCCTGAAAAAACGTCGCTGGAAACCAAGTTACAGGGGCTGCAAGGTAAGCTGCAGGCAATGCGACAGGCGGCCGACCAAAGGATTGCCCAGGCTGCCCGGGAAAACGTGGCCGATTACCTGCGACACGGCCTTGCTGTCCTTGATTGGCAACGCCATGCCGTTCCCCCAGAACTGCAACTGGCACTCTCCAGTGACGTCCAGGCACCCTACACGCCCACTGCCACGACCGCGACCCTGGAACAGATCTCGATCCAACACCTTGTCCGGGAGGCCGAGTCTTTCGACCGTGGAACGGCGGGCAAAGTGCCCAACGGTTATGGCAAGGGAATCGGTATTGTCTCCGACAAGGGCGACCCGCTCACCTGGATGGAATACGATATCGAGGTCCAGGAAGCAGGTACCTACCAGGTTGAATTTCGCTATGCTGCCGAGTCTTCACGTCCCGGCAAGCTCTCCCTCAACGGCAAGGTCGTCAACGACAAGAGCATGGCCCAGACCACTGGCAGCTGGTACCCGGATACCCAGAAATGGTTTGTCGAGGGTCGCTTTCCCTTCCAGGCCGGAAAGAATGTGCTGCGATTCGAGGTGGCACCCACCATGTCGCACCTGGACAAGATCATCGTCGCCCGGGTAGCACCCTTTTTCGTTCCCGCCAGTGAGGCCGAGGATTTTGCCCGCGGTAACGTCCAACCCTTCGAGTCAGGCAAGGTGACTTACATCTCGGACCCGCCGACCCAGGCCGGCACGTATTTCTTTGAATACGACCTGCAGGTCAAGCGAGCCGGCACCTACACGCTGCTGTTACGCTACGCGGCCCTTGAATCACGACCGATGGTTCTGGCAGTGGACGGTCGAATGGTTTCCGACAAGGCCGTGGCCCAGGTCACGGGGGGCTGGGATGCAACCAAGCAACGCTGGCACAAGGAACTGGACCTGGAACTGGCCACCGGTAAACACACCATCCGCTTTCACCGCCAGGGAGCGGTTGCCCACCTGGACCAGTGGCGATTGCTACCTGTCTCGACCGACAACAAGGATCTACCGACACCCGAGGCGATCGCTGCTTCCCACAAGCTGAACGTGGGCGCCCTCTACCAGTGGGCACGTTTCCTGAGTCGCTCGACCGCAGATGCACACCCCTTTGCCCTGTGGTACGACCTGGGCAAGACAGACCAACCATTTGTCCCCTTCCTGGAAGCCTGGATGGCAGACCACCCAATCCCTGGATGGCTCCGTCAACGTATCCTGGCACCGCCACCGGTTAGCATCAAGCAACTCGCTCAACGGTACCAACAGGTGATCACGACCGCCCTGCCGGCCAACGCGCCCGATGATCTCAAGCAGCTACATACCCTGCTCGCCAGTGACCAGGGTCCCTTTGATCCCTATCGACACCCGGATTCACGCTACAGCAGCCAGCAGCGACAGGCGATCCAGGAACAAGTTGTCCGGGTCGAAAAAATCGCTGCCCAGGCCCGGTCCATTGCCACGGTTCGCATCATGGGAGTCTCCGAGGGTTCGACCGGCGACCAGCCGGTCTTTATTCGTGGCAGTCATCTCCAGCAAGGTCCGGTGGTACCGCGACGTTTCCTGACGATCATCGAGGGGCATGACCAGGCCAGCTATCCGGGCAAACAAAGCGGTCGCCTGCAGCTGGCAAATTCCATTGCTGCTCCTGGAAACCCATTGACAGCGCGGGTCATTGCCAACCGCATCTGGCGGTGGCATTTTGGCCGTGCACTGGTCTCCTCCACTGAGAATTTTGGACATTCCGGCGAGGAACCGAGTCACCCTCAACTGCTGGATCACCTGGCACTGAAACTCGTGGAATTCAACTGGTCCATCAAGCGACTCAATCGCTACATCGTGAGTTCACATACCTATCGAATGGCCAGTCTCTATGACAAGCAAAACGCGGCCATCGATCCGGAAAACCGTTGGTACTGGCGTTACCAGCCTCAACGCCTGGAGGCCGAGGTGATTCGCGATGCCCTGCTCTTCACGGCGGGCCGACTGGATCTTTCGCTGGGCGGTGCCCCCACGGCAGCGGTTCACACGCAGGACCCATCGCCCCGGAATCTCCAGGAAAACCGGCAGCTGTACGAATCAAGTCGCCGTCGTTCAGTCTACCTGCCCATTGTGCGAACCAATGTCTACAAATTATTCACACTCTTTGACTTCCCGAACCCGGCTGCTCCCACCGGCAATCGCGACACGACCACGATTCCCACGCAAGCCCTGTTCCTGATGAACAACCCGTGGATGCAGGGAATCGCCAGGGACATTGCCGGGCATGCCACCACCAGGTACCCGGTCGAGCAGGATCGCCTGGCCTATATTTTCGAGACCCTGCTGGGGCGCCCTCCCACCGGGGAAGAAATCACCGCAGCCCGGGAACTGATGACCACGATCAGGGCTGACGCGGACCTGGAAAAACACCCCCTGGCCGACTGGGAAACGCTTTGCCACACGATCCTGTTAACCAGCGAATTCATTTATCTCCGTTGATCTTCCTTCGCAGGCAGATGTTCTCATGAACCACGAAATTCCTCGACACCTGCCAGGGCAATTCCAGGGTACGCGGCGTGAGTTGCTGCAATCCTGGTGCGTTGGTTTTGGTGGTGTCGCACTGGCCGGCCTGTTGCAGGAACAGGGGCTGGCGGCCCCGGCGGCACCGCCCCATCCCCTGGCAGCCCAACAACCTCACTTCAAGCCCCGTGCCAAGCGCATTATTTTCCTGTTCATGCACGGTGGTCCCTCTCATATTGACCTGTTCGATCCGAAACCGGTGTTACAGAAAAACGATGGCAAGAAGCCGCCTTTCCAACGAACGCGTGTCCAATTTGCCTCGCGCGGCAACCTGCTGGCCTCTCCCTGGAAGTTTCGTCCCACCGGGAAAAACGGCGTACCGATGAGCGAACTCTGGCAACACCTGCCGGAGGTCTCGGACGAACTCTGCATGATCCACAGTCTCTGTGACCAAAACGTGGCGCATGGGGGAGCCTGCATGAAACTGTCAACGGGCAGTGACTCCCTGCTACGCCCCAGCATGGGTAGCTGGGTCAGTTACGGACTGGGAACCGAGAACAACAACCTTCCCAGTTTCATCACACTTTGTCCCACCAGTCTCCACGGTGGCGTCGACAATTTTGGCACGGCCTTTCTCCCCTCGATTCACCAGGGTGTTCCCTTCGGTACGCCAGGGTATCCCAACAGCCTGATGAAAAATGCCGGTTTTGAATTCCTCGACAACTCGTTTCGCAGCAAGGGGCAACAGCAGGCCCAGCTGCGTTACCTGAAACGGCTCAACGAAAAACATCTTGAAATAACCGGACCCAACTCTGACCTGGAAGCGCGCATTGCCAGTTTTGAAATGGCCTTTCGCATGCAGCAGGCAGCCCCCGAGGCACTCGACTATGCCAGCGAGTCGCGGGAGACACTTGAGCTCTACGGCATGAACGATCCGCAAACAGAAAACTTTGGCAAGATGTGTCTCATGGCTCGCCGTTTTGCTGAACGTGATGTGCGTTTCATCCAGCTCAGCCATGCCCACACTCTGCCCTTCAACAACGAGCAATGGGACCAGCATACGCACATCAAGAAGGGACACGAAATCAACGTGGCCCAGATCGACAAGCCCATCACCGGACTCATCAAGGACCTGAAACGCCGCGGACTGCTGGATGACACGCTGGTCCTCTGGGGTGGCGAGTTCGGCCGTACCCCCACCTCGCAAAAAGGCAAAATGGCAACCATTGGGCGTGATCATCACCCGGACGGGTTTACGATGTGGATGGCGGGAGCCGGTGTAAAGGGTGGATACCGTTACGGCAAGACCGATGAATTTGGCTACTACGCGGTGGAAAATCGCATGACCATCCATGACCTGCATGCCACGATGCTGCACATCATGGGCATCGACCACGAAAAACTAACCTACCACTATGCGGGTCGCGATTTCCGTCTGACGGATGTCCAGGGCGTCGTGGCCCGGGATATCCTCGGCTAGCGCTGGCGCCCAATCTGCTGTTGCGTCGATACCACCAGATCCGTTACTTTCTGTGCATTGGTGGAGGCGATTGCGTCCCGTCCCCGGTTGTAGACCAAAGAAGGTAACTTGTTTCACTGAGGTCTAAAGATGAATATCAATAAGAAATGTGCAGCGGAGTTTGTCGGTACCTTCTACTTGTGCTTTGCCGGGATCTCAGCAATTTTGTGCGATCAGCTTACCGGTGGGCAAGTGGGTTTACTGGGCATCGCGCTGGCCCACGGAATCGCCTTGTCGATCGGAGTTGCGGTCACCGGAGGAATTTCCGGTGGTCACCTCAATCCGGCCGTCACTGTTGGACTGCTGGTAACTCGAAAAATTGAACCACCGATGGCTGGAAAATATATCCTCTCGCAACTGGCCGGCGCCACGTTCGCAGCCCTGGTCTGCCAGGCGATTTTTCAACACTTGCCAGGTGCTCAGTTGAGAGCTGCCATTCCACTGCCGGGCGTTATCGAGGGTGTCGGGACGACACCGGAAAACTTCGGTATGGTGCCAGTCCTGATGGCTGAATTTGTCATGACCTTCCTGCTGGTCACCTCGGTCTACAGCGTGGCCGTGGACACCCGTGGCAAGGCAGTAAAAATCGGCGCCTTTGCCATCGGTTTAACCGTTACGTTTTGTATCCTGGCTGGTGGGAGCGTAAGCGGCGCTTCCATGAACCCCGCCCGTTCGTTTGGGCCGGCACTGGTCAACTTGTACTTCGTTAACCACTGGTATTATTGGGTCGCCCCGATCCTGGGTGGTATCGCCGGGGGCCTCTTCTATCAGAACGTGCTGCTGGAGGATGAAACTTCGGACTCGGAAGAACCAGCGGCCGAGGCTGCGCCAGCGGCTGATGACGGTGGGGCGGCAACTGAGGACGAAGCTGCTGGACAATAAGGCAAGTGGCTTGGCCGACGCATTTTTTCTAACCGGACGCCCGTTTTACGCTCCTTTGGTGGGTTATTTGAGTTGCTGTCAGAGAGCCACGACAGCGGGAGAAACTTGCGTTTCCAAAGTAATATGTATTTCGCAGCGGTCCATTTTACCGATATAATGGATGCGTCCTTGTATTGTTAATCCTACTGGTATCACCATGCTCAAACTTGGCTCAGGAACGTTCAATCTGTGCAACGGTGTCTCACGCCGTGAGTTCATGAAAATTGGCGGCCTGGGCATGGGCGGTCTCTCGCTGTCCCAGTTGCTGCACGCTGAAGCACAGGCGGGCATTAAGAACTCACACAAAGCAATCATCATGATCTACCTGGTGGGTGCCCCACCTCACCAGGACATGTACGATCTGAAACCGGATGCCCCGGCCGAGATCCGTGGTGAATTCAATCCCATCCAAACCAACGTCAATGGTATCCAGATCAGTGAACACATGCCGCACATGGCCAAGATCATGGACAAGTGCGTGCCACTGCGAGCCGTCGTCGGATCACCCAACGGCAGCCATGACTCGTACATCTGTTACACCGGTCGCCCCAAGGTCAATGAACCACGCAACGGATGGCCCTCGGTCGGGTCGACGGTGTCCAAGTTGCGTGGGCCCACCAGTCCTGGAATTCCGTCCTTTGTCGGACTGGCTCCCAATGCCGGCCATCCCCCTTACGGATCACCCGGACTGCCTGGTTTCCTGGGAATTTCACACGCTGCCTTCCGGCCCACCGGACCTGCCGAAAAAGACATGGTTCTCAACGGGGGCAACAAGGATCGCCTGGACCAACGGACCAGCCTGCTGACGCAGTTTGACCAGTTTCGTCGCCAGGCTGATGGTCAACGCATTTACGAGGAAGTCGATGACATTACCTCGCAGGCCCTGGGAATTCTGACCTCGAGCAAACTTGCCGAAGCCTTGGATCTGAGCAAGGAAGACCCCAGGACGATTGAACGATATGGAAAAGGACATACCGCTCGCTACGGTGACGGGGCTCCGCGCAACAATCAGCACTTCCTGATGGCCCGGCGACTGGTAGAAGCCGGTTGTCGCGTGGTCACCCTCAATTTTGGACGCTGGGACTTCCACAGTAAGAATTTCTCCGAGGCACGTGATACCCACCTGCCCTACTTTGACCAGGCGCTCTCGGCGTTGATCGAGGACATCTACGAACGCGGGCTGGCCGATGATGTTTCAGTCATCGCCTGGGGTGAATTTGGACGAACCCCTCGCATCAACAAGAACGCCGGTCGTGATCACTGGCCCCAGGTCGGAGGTGGCCTCCTTGCCGGCGGCGGTATGAAGATGGGGCAGGTCATCGGAGCCACCGACAAACATGCCGCTTACCCCGTGGAACGACGTACTCACTTTGGTGAAGTCATTGCAACTCTCTACCACCAGATGGGTATCAACCCCCGCACGGCAACCGTGCCCGATCTGAGTGGACGGCCACAGTACCTGACCGACCATGATCCGATGCCGGAACTGCTGTAAGCACCATCGGCATGTCCATCGGTACGCTCGGACTTGGCAACTTTCTGACCAGTGACCTGCCAGGCACCCTGCCTGGGTGGTCTATCACAACTCAATTGCCATTGACCTGCTTTTTTGCTGACGGCTATGCTAATGCCGCAAGACATGGCTTACCCTAGGTTTACGCTAGGTTTACGCTATCATTTAGTCATCAAGATGACGTATCTTTGCCAGCTGACGGACTAACGCATGGGATTATTTCGTAAAACTCGCCGCAAGATCCGTCAAAAACTCTACTTTACCCCGAAAAAAATGCTCCAACGCCTGCACCGGTTCCATGACCTGATGAGCCGGACTCCATTGGCTGGCAAGTACTGGATCTGCGGTGGCATGCTCATCGGATATGCCCGCGAAGGAAAACTGCTTGCACACGATACTGATTTTGATTTTCATTACTGGAAAGATGATACCGCGGATTTACTGGAAGCGATCAAAACCCTTGAGCAATTCGGATTTCGCAAGGAAGCCCGCTGGATCAATAACGAGGGACACGCCACCGAGTACGTGCTCAACTATGGACGAATCAAGTTCGAGTTCTTCGAGGCAACCCGGCATGAGGACCGTATCCGCTGGTACTGTTATCTCCCCAAGCCAAAACGCCAGTTCCTGAACGAGGTACCTGGTTACGACCTGGAACCCTTTGAATTCTGCGAACGACAGTGGCTCAAGCCCGTGGATGAGCAACAGTACCTGGAGTCGCTTTACGGGGACTGGAAAACTCCCTGTCCCGACTATACCTACTACATCGACAGCAAGGCGATTATTCAACGGGACCGCTGGGAGGGAACTAACCAATGGTAAAGGTTTTTGTCCCCGGCGTGTTTGACCTCTTTCACATCGGACACTTGAACTACCTGATGGCCGCCTCAACGGCTGGTGACACGCTTATCGTGGGGGTCCAGGATGACCGCGAGGTCGCAATCCACAAGGATGTTGAACTGGTAACACCGCTGGCAGAACGAATTGCCATCATCGAGCAATTTCGCTTCGTAAACGAGGTCATCAGCTACCGTGACATTTTCCAGGGGCCCCTCCTGACAGCACTTGAGATTGACGTCTTTGCATGTGGTGACGAGTATGGCCACAACGATCGCTACCCGGATCAGAAAAGAACACTTCGCTACTGCGAGGAGAATGGGATCCAGGTGGTCCATCTTCCCCGCACACCCCATGTCTCGTCCACCAGGATTCGTTCTCATCTCAAGAATTTCTGGACAGCACGTGCGACCAAGGACCGTGAATTACCTGCCGGAGTAACCGTGCTGGGAAGTTTTGACGGTGACCAGGAAAAGATCACCGCGGAAACCCAGCGTGAAGTCGACCTGGTCACCTCAGCGATTTCCCGTCCCCAAGACAAATCCCTGCTGGACACGGCATGTGGTGATGGTCGGCTGCTGGTCAACCTGGCAAGGCACTTCGGGAAAGT
>JAYGDH010000080.1:0-1987 GCA_046583055.1 Pirellulaceae bacterium
CAACGGTCTCGATGATATTGAGTTAACCCTGCAGCAGGTAGACCAGATTGCTGCCTACGAGGCTCGGCATGGTATTGGGAACGCTTCTTAAGCAGGATCGCTTGTCTCCCGGACGACCATCGTCCATAATCCGTTCGCCGAGAAGCCTGGCAGCCAGATGGCTGTGGCTTCTGATTCGGGAATGCCGGTCCCCGCATGCCGGGGATTGAAACATGGAACCAGGGAGGAGTCATTGATGCACGCTAATTGTTTCCAGGCTGGCTGGCTTGTACTGTGGGTGGCCCTGGATCTTGGTGCCGCTCCACCTCCAGAGGTGGTGCTGGATCAACTCAACCATCCCTGCGGTGTAGCGATCCAGCCGGAAACGGGGCATGTCTTTGTTGCCGAGAGCGGAGGGGCTCGCGTGCTGCGGATCGTTGACGGTAAATCACAGCCGGTCATCGTGGATTTTCCTCTCGATGTTTACGGCAAGGGGCCGCAGTACAAGATTGGGCCGTTGGGACTGGCCTTTGTTGGTAAGAACGTTCTGGTCGTGGGTGGCGGGGGACAGCCTGATGGAGCGGAGTTGCTGAGAATCTACAAACTGCCCAAGGTAGGAGAAGCACCGTTGAAGGCAACAGATATGGAGAGCAGTTTCAAGCTGACGGAAACGGAATCGATGAAAGGTGAGGGGAACTTTTATGCGCTGGCGGTGACGTCCAGCGGAATTTTCGTGACCTCCAACGGGGATGATGAAAAGGGCTGGGTCGCCAAGGTCGAAGTATCAGGAACCGAGTTCGGACCGTTCAAGCGATTTATCGCGACGCGGGAACAGACCGGGGTCGATGCACCGGTGGCTGTGACCGTGAGTCCCGATGGTCAATTGCTGGTTGGCCAGGCCGGAGAACTTACTGAGCCGAAGGATAGCTTGTTGACTTTTTATGACCCGGTTTCTGGTAAGAAGTTATTGAATTATTCGACCGGACTTTACGATATTACGGGATTGGCTTTTAGTCCGAAAACGAAGCACCTGTTTGCCCTCGATTTCTCCTGGATGGAAGCCTCGGCAGGTGGTTTGTTTGAAATCTCGGTAGACCGTTCCGTCCAGGAGCGGAAGTTGAAGCTGGCGAAGATTGTTTCCCTGGATAAACCAACGGCCATGGCTTTCGGGCCGGACGGCACGCTCTATGTGACGGTGCTTGGTAAGCCAGGATCGGCCGGGGAAAAACCGACGGGGAAGCTGCTTCGTTTCGCAACCGGTTTATAAGCAACGGGTCACGTTTCAGGAGCCGGTCGTGGAGAGTTCGCGGTTTTCCACGATCTCGAAACCCAGGTCCTTGATCATCTGGTAATCTTCTGCCGCTGCCTGCCCTTTCGTCGTCAGGTAATCCCCGATGAAAATCGAGTTGGCAGGATAGAGTCCCAGTGGTTGCAGGCTTCCCAGGTTGAGTTCGCGGCCACCGGCAATGCGTAGTTCCCGTTCGGGATTGACGAACCGGAACATGGCCAAGGCTTTCAGACAGTACGCCGGGGTCAGCAAGGTGGTCTGTCCCAGGGAAGTGCCGTCGATGGGGTTGAGGAAATTCAGGGGAATTGAATGGACTTCCAGTTTCTGCAGGTCAAACGCCATCTCGACGACCTGCGTGTCATCTTCTCCCATGCCGATGATGCCGCCAGAGCAGAGTTCCATTCCACTGTCGCGAACCGCCTGGAGCGTGTCGATACGGTCCTGGTACGTGTGCGTCGTGCAGATCTCACCGTAAAAAGACTCGCTCGTGTTCAGGTTGTGATTGACACGGTCAACGCCGGCAGCTTTTAGTCGCCGGGCTTGCTGGTCATCAAGTAGTCCGAGACAGGCGCAGATTTTGAGGTCAAATTGCCCCTTGATTTCCGGTACCAGGGTTTCCACCGCCTGCAGTTCACGATCCGTGGGGGCTCGTCCTGAGATCACGATGCAGTAAGTACCCGCATTGCGTTCGGCGGCCGCCTTGGCACCCTGCATCAATTG
>JAYGDH010000183.1:0-5196 GCA_046583055.1 Pirellulaceae bacterium
CGTTACCAGGAGTTTCTCAGGGAACGTCCTGAAGTAGCGGAAGCGGTCGAAAAAGGAAAGATCAGCAAGGACATTATCCTGCAGCGATTGCGTACGGGACCTCGCCGTGGTGACGGAGACGGTGACCGTGATCGTCCGCGACGTGGCGAAGATACACCGCAGAAGCGACCGGTTCGCGAGCGACCATAATCGAGAATTTGGTCAATTCCCGGGTGGATTCTCCCTGCAGGAAAAAGAAGATGCCGTTGGCACGCCAATTAACCTGGATTCCTCTGACGCTGTTTCTTTCGGCGGTTTGCTCGCTGGGTGCTGCTGCGGGAAATCAGTCAACCCAGTCCCGCGTGGCGCCGCCTATTACTGGTGTTGCTTTCGCGCCGGATGGCAAGAGCCTGGTGGCCTGCTCGCAGGCAGGAGTCCAGGTTCACGATTGGCCTGCCTTGAAACGGCTGCGTGTCATCAAGGCCTCGGTGGCAAATCTCCATTGCCTGGCGTTTTCGCCCAATGGCCGGTTGCTGGCCGTGGGAGGAGGTGACCCGGCAGAGTCCGGGGTGATCGAAATCCTGTCATGGCCAGCGGGTGAACGCGTGGCGACGCTCAGCAAACATGCGGATTCAGTGCGGTCGGTCGCCTGGCTATCCGACAGCAGGTTGCTTTCAGCCAGCCTTGATCGTGAGATCAAGAGGTGGGATGTTCAGCAACGAAAGGTCCTCGAGGCTTACCAGGGGCATTCGCGTAGCGTGCTGGCTATCTGCCTGTTGGGGGACGGAAAGACGCTTGTAAGCGGCGGGGAAGATCAGTCCCTGCGGGTCTGGCAACTGGAACCGCGGCAGTTGGTTCGAAGTATGGACCAGCACACGAAAACGGTGAATGACCTGGCACTACGTCCGGCGATGGAGGGTCTGCCGATGGTCGCCTCGGCTTCGGAAGACCGTACGGTGAGGCTCTGGCAACCGACGATTGGGCGGATGGTTCGGTTCGTCCGCCTTTCGTTCCCAGCATTGGCCGTAGGATGGACCCCGGACGGTTCGCGAATCGTGGCTAGTTGCACGGACGGCAAGGTGCGAGTGATCGACCCGGAAACCGTCGAGATTATGCGGGAAGTGCCTGCCGTTGAGGGCTGGGCCTACGCGTTGGCCGTGCATCCGTCGGATGGTTCGCTGGTCGTGGGTGGGCAGAACGGGCAGTTGCGCAGGGTGATCCTGGGTCGGGCTGGAGCTTCGCAACCAGGGAAGTAAAAGGTACTGGCTGACAGGCTATGCCTGGGGAAAACGGGCTGTTCCTGAGAAAAAGAGCTAGACTAGTTCCGGGATCGGGCTGCCGTCTTCAACCAGGTAAACAGGGCGCCCCTGGTTGTTCACGAATTGCATCCGGTGGTCCAGGCCATACATCTGCAGGATCGTTGCCATCAAGTCCTGCGGTGTGATCGGTGTCGTGGCGGGTACCTCGAGCTTACGTGAGGATTCACCGATCACCTGTCCCATCTTCAGTCCACCGCCAGCCAGGGCAAGGGTGCAAAGACGTCCCCAGTGGTCGCGACCTCCCTTGCTGTTGATCTTGGGGGTGCGGCCAAACTCGCCGGTAACCACGACCAGGGTGTCATCCAGCATGCCACGCTGATCAAGATCTTCGATCAGGGCCGAAATTGCCTGGTCCATCTGCTGGGCTCGGCCCTTGAGTCCCTTGACGATTCCACCATGCATGTCCCAGCCGCCATACGAGACGGTCACGAAGGCGCAACCGGATTCACACAGCCGACGGGCCCGCAGCAGTGATTCACCAAGGCCCTTGCCATAACGCTTGCGGGCGCCTGGGTCGGCCTTGTTGATATCGAAGGCATCTCGGGAGGTGCCGGTAATCAGTTCAAAGGCTTGCTGTTCAAAGGCATCGATGCCTTGCATCTTGCCGCTACCGTCCGCGGCGCGGTTAATCTGGTCCAGGGAGTTCAGCAGGCTGCGCCGGTCCGTGAAACGGTCGCCCGTGACACTGATCTTCATGTTCTTGACCGCCTGGCCGTTGGGATCAAACGGACTGTAACCGGTACCCAGCCAGCCGGGTCCGTCTCCATTGATGCGGCTCATCCGTACATAGGTCGGGATTCCCGTGGTGGGGTTAGTTGTACCGTATTGTCGTGCCGCGATAGAACCGATCGAGGGACGTGTGCCCTGTCGGTCATCGTAACCAGTCATGACCCACTTGGTGGCGTTGCCATGGCTGCTGTTTCCGTGTGCAAAGGATCGTACCAACGCCATCTTGTCGCCACAGGCTGCGATCTGGGGAAAGGTTCCTCCCATGGTCACTCCCGGTATCGGTGTCTTGGCTTCTCCGGTGATGCTCCGATATTCACTGGGGGCGGTCATCTTCGGATCGAATGTTTCGACGTGCGTTGGTCCGCCAGCCAGCCAGATCCAGATGACGGACTTGTTGTTGACCATGCTTGGAGTTGCCGCCTTCGCCCGCAATAGGTTAGGCAGCGTAAACAGGCTGCTGCCAATCGCACCCACCTTGAGAAAATCTCGTCGCGTGTTTCCTTCGCAGTCTCGACGTGCATTCTTGGAGTAGATGGTGAACATTGGGGGATGCTCCTCTTGGTGGGGTGGGCTAATAAGTTACAAGGTAACTTGTACGGCAAGCATCAACTATTATCGGTATATCCTGTTTTGTGACAAGTAAAATTTCCGGCGCAGGCGACCGGAATTGTCCCTATCTTCTCATTACAGGGAGGTTTGTGAGTTTGGGTAAGATACCCGGCAGCATAGGGAAACTAGTCTGTCACAGGTATTCAACTCGTTGGTTACTGCGAACCGGAGAACTGACACCAGGAGAGGTCGGTGTCTTTCAAATGGATGCGGTTCCAGGGTGTTGACGACCGGCTTTCAACTGGTGCCAGGATGCTCTCGAGTCCGATGTCCAAGGTATGGTATCATCGATGCCAATGATCAGAGGAAACGAGCAGGTATGAACCAATCATTGAAACGTCGAACATTTCTGCAGGCTGGCGCCCTGGCTGGCTGTGGTTTGACGCTTGCTGATCATATCTTTCGCAGCGAATACGCGCGGGCTGCCAGTGGAAGTTCGTCCGCTGACACCAATTGCATCATGTTGTACATGACTGGTGGGCCTGCCCAGCAGGAAACGTTTGACATGAAACCCGAAGCGGACGAACCGTACCGCGGCGAGTTCTATCCCATCTCCACGAACGTGCCGGGGATCCAGGTCTGCGAACACTTGCCCATGATGGCACGGGTGGCGGATAAGTATGCCGTGATTCGTTCCACCTGGCACGAGAGCAATACGCATGGCGTGGGGGTGGTCTATAACCTGACCGGCCAAAAACATGCGCCTCGTCAGCAGGGTGAACCCCAGGTGTCGCGGGATGATCCACCGAGTGTTGGCAGTGCTGTCAGAAAGCTGCGCGGGGACCGAAACGGCTTGCCGGGCGCTGTCCATTTGCCGGTCCGCATCGGGGATCAGAATAACTTTCGCTGGGGCGGACAGCATGCGGGTTTCCTGGGCCAGCAATACGATCCATTGACACTTATTGAAGAGAGCTGGACGCCGGGTACCCTGCCCTCCAGCTTCCTGCCGCCCAAGGGGGTGGGATTGAATCGCCTCCGCGATCGTGCCGATCTTCTGCAGCGCGTGGAAGAGGGGCAAGTCACCGGGTCACGCGCAGACACACCCGAACTCTACGAACGAGCCCGGCAGCGGGCGTTGAGTATTCTCCAGTCTGATTCCATCTGGAAGGCGTTCCTGCTGGAAGAAGAAAAGCCGAGCACCGTGGAACGGTACGGTGACAACAAGTTCGGACGCAGTTGCCTGGTGGCGCGTCGCCTGGTGGAACGCGGGGTTTCATTCGTAACCGTTCCCTGGATGTACCTGCATTCCACCAAGAACTTTGATACGCATGCCAAGCATTTCAAGGTCATGAAGGAATTGCTGCTGCCCCCGATGGATCGTGCTTTTTCCGCGTTGCTGGAAGACCTCGATGATCGCGGCCTGATGAGTAACACGCTGGTTTGCTGGACAGGAGAGTTTGGCAGAACGCCCAAGATCAATAAGGGCGCCGGGCGGGATCACTGGGGTAAGGTCTATAGCACCGTGTTGGCAGGTGCGGGTATCCGGGGTGGCCAGGTGTATGGCGCGACGGACAAAAGTGGTGGTGAACCGACGGACAAGCCAGTTTACGTCAGCGATTTTATCGCCACGGTCTACAAGGCCCTGGGGTATGACAATAGTACCCTGATTCATGACCGGTTCGGGCGCCCACATCCACTTGTGAAGGGTCGCCCGGTGCGTGCCTTGTTCGGCTAGCAGTTGCCGGGGCCTTACGTAACATGCCTGACTTCAACGGCTTTGTGCTCCTTAGCCACACCGGTTGCTAATCGCCGGGTGGGCGCTCCAGGATTGGCAATCTGCGTGGCTGGATAACATGTTACAATAGCCAACATGTGTATGCGCTTATTACTAGCAGGTTTTGTCGGCCTGGCGGTGACCCTTCCAGTGATGGCGGCAGAACCTCCGGCCAAGAAGTCGGGCTCACTGATCTTTGAAAAAGATATCTTCCCGATTCTCAAGGCCAAGTGTTCACAATGCCATTTTGGAGACAAGCCAAAGGGCGGATTGAACCTGGAACGTCGGGCTACCATCATACGTGGTGGGCAAAATGGTCCGGCGATCCGAATTTCAGCAGCGGAGACCAGCTTGCTCTTCGAAGTGCTTAGCAGTGATCGGATGCCGTTGCGGGGGCCCAAGCTGACCCAGGACGAGAAAGGCCTAATTCGCACCTGGATCAACGAGGGGGCCCCTACCGATTCGAAGGAAGTGCTGGAGGTTGCCGAAGCCAAGTCGACGTACGATGATTCAGAATATGAGTACTGGTCCTTCTTTCCACCAGAGCGTCCTGCCCTGCCGGCCGTGAAACACATGGACCGCATCAGCAATCCTATTGATGCCTTCCTGCTCGGGAAACTAGAGGAAAAACAGCTGCATTTTTCGGCGACTGCCTCGCGGGCTACGTTGATTCGTCGTCTTTACCTGGACCTGCTGGGGGTACTTCCACAACCGGCGGAGGTTGCTGATTTCGTGGCGGATACCGCTCCAGATGCCTACGAGCAGTTAGTCGATCGACTGTTGGCCAGTCCCCGTTATGGCGAACGGTGGGGAAGGCATTGGCTTGATGTTGCCGGGTATTCTGAT
>JAYGDH010000253.1:0-3084 GCA_046583055.1 Pirellulaceae bacterium
CCGGTCCAAAAAACAACCAGGATGGTCATGGTGGCAATGATTTGTTTCGTCACGAATCCAATCTCCGTCAACAATACTAATCGAGCTGCGAGAACCCATCAAACAACGTTAATATATACTCTATATCGGCGACGCTTACAATCAACACGACTCCGGATTGACACTAAAAGAATAGGGGTAATAGGGGATTCAGCAACTCTTCCAGCGGCCTCCAGCCAGTAATAAAATCAGCATCCACCTGGTGATCTGCTCTTTCTGGTTTAGCTAGCTGGACAAACGCTCGCCAAAATCGATCCCTGGCCTCAATGAAACCGTCACCGGAAGCAGTCGCGCCAGTCCATTCGACCGTTGCCCGCGGGACGGCATCTGGTCCTCGTCCCCTGGATTCCCAGTTTTCCCCAAAGCTGCCAGCTTTCTCCCCTTCACCGGCACTCTGCTGGTTCAGGTAGTTAATCACCACCAGGGCATCGAGCGCCGTAATAAAACCATCACCACTGACATCATAATAAGGGGGTGGTGTGAATTGTGTCGTGGGAACTGGCAAGGCCCGCGCACCATTAATATTCAAGTTATTGATAATGATCAGAACATCCAGGGGGACAGCGGAGCCATCGCCATCCACGTCCAAGGCATTGCTGACATTCTGCCAGGGGAACGGATGATCCACGACCTGCAGTTCCGCAGCCTGGGAAATATATCCCACCGCCACTGCTTCAATTTCGGTGATCTGGGTGGCGTCATCCAGGCCATCGTCGATGGCCGTCACCAGGAAACTGGCTGAGGCCTGGCCACCTGCAATCGTCACGCTTACCGGCAGCGTGACCTCACTGCTGTCACTGGCAGCCAAAGCCACGACCAGCGACTGCAAGTTATCCGTGTTACTGCGTGTCACGGTCCCCGTGGTGCTTAACTGTTCCACGATCACGGTGCTCTGCAGGGTAACCGTCAGCGTCTCATGATCCGTGACCGCCAGGAGGGCCTCGACATCCGGGTAACCGGTTGCACTGGCCGTCACCGTGACATCCTGGGAACCATCCAGCAAGGTGTCATCCTGGGGCGTGATGGGAAACGTCACGCTGGACTGCTGAGCGTCCAGCGTGATCGTGGTCGGTACGATCAACCCGGTCGTATCGCTGCTGGCCAAATGAACCGTTAACGCCTGGGAAAGATCGGCATTCGTGCGTGTCACGGTACCATCGACCGGAGCAGCTGCCTCGGACAGGGACACCTGGCCGAGAGACAACGTGAGGACCTGCTGGTTGATCACGTCCAACGTGTTGTGCGCGGTGGCATAGCCGATTGCGGCGGCGGCCAGGCTCGTCACCTGATTCGTGTCGAACTGGTGGTCATCAACGACCTGCACAACGAAGATGGCTCGTTCTTCTCCTGCCGGGATGATCACGCTGGCCGGCAGGATGACCTCTGTCGTATCAGCGCTGGTCAACGTCACGAGCAGGTCATTGGCGGTGCTCCCCGAGCGGCGGACATTCCCGTAAACCGACTCTCCTTCATTGGCCTGGCGTTCCGTGATACCCAGTACCAGTTCATTTGATAATACCGCATCCACGATCCCTTCCACGGAAAAGTTGTAGGCATCCTCGTCAGCATCGTTACTGGTAAATCGCACCTGTCCGGCAAAGTAACCAGCGGTGCCGGTATCCAGGTTGACCGTGAACGCGTCGGCTGCTCCCGGTGCCAGGCTGCTGGCAAGTCCCTCGCTGATTGAAAATCCTGGCGGGACACTCGGAGTCCCGAGCGTGAGAGTGTCACTGCCGTGATTGGTCACCATGAACACCTTGCCGGGACTGGTCGCATCCTTGCTGACGCTGCCAAAATCAACCGGCGTGTACCGCTCGTCCAGGACGATCGCCTCCTCGTTTTCCACGCGAATTTCAGGGGCGCCGCTGGCCATGACCTGGAAGCTATCCTCACCGAGCTTGCTGCCATTCACGTGAAACTCGACCGTCCAGGTACCCAGGTCCGGTGTCGAGGGCAACGTGCGACTGAACCACCATTGGGAGTTCGAATAATCCTGCTCCATCTGTGTCGTAGCTGTGGAATAGGTAGCGCCGTTCGGCTTCTTCCAGACGTATTGAACCGAATCATTCTCTCGCAAACCGGCAAAACGGGCCCACACGTAGGTCTTCTGCCCAGTGGTCTGGGGAAACACCTCGACATCGGAAGGTCGTTCCTTGGCATGATCACTGGGAGAATAATTCGTGATTCCGGACATGTAGACCGTGGGGGCATCTCCCACGTACCGCAGCGGTTCGAGGAAATAGGTTTCCGGATCGATGGCCGGTTCCACGATACGACCATGATGCCGCACGCCGAAATGGAGATGGGCACCGGACGATTTACCGGAGCTTCCCAGGTAGCCGATAAAATCTCCCTGCTGGACGACTTGCCCTTCCTCGACCTGCAATGAATCCCGGCGCAGGTGCCAGTAAATCGTCTGCCATCCATCCCCGTGGTCAATCTTCACGTAGTTGGCCGTGGGGGAGGGAGATCCCCAGGTCGTGTAGCGATCGAATTCTCCGTCATGAACCTGGCTGACCGTGCCATCCGCGGCCGCGTAAACCTCGATCCCCAGGTCCATTTCATGGAAGTTACCTGGCCCGATATCCCAGGCACTGTGCCCGCCGTAACTGGCATTCCCCCCGCTGTAATCAAGCAGCCCACCTGTCGGATCAACATCAACGTAATTGCTGATATAGAGTTCCGTGAACGGGGTGCCTTCCAGGGGCCAGATCAACTTCATCGGGAATTCTCCCGTGATCGGCTCGAAGTTGAACGCGAAGGTGTTGTCCGTTTCATTGGCCTCGCTGACGTTCTCTCCCGCATCAATCTTCACGACCACAGTCTGCTCACCGTCAGTTGCATACCATCCCGTGCGGAACAAGTTGTAGGTTCCGGACCCGCCTCCCGCGCCAACGGCTAACCGCGAGTTCGTTAACGTGACACCGTCCACGGTGAAATCCAGGCTGTACTCGACATCGGCCGGCAGGTCCTCGTATTCGAATGCCACCTTCACCCCGATACGTTCGCCCAGCACGGGTGATGTAATCTGGTTGTTCTGTCCGT
>JAYGDH010000294.1:0-3396 GCA_046583055.1 Pirellulaceae bacterium
CTCCTTCGAGTCGAGCCAGCGTCCGCACGTGAACGTCACGATGTCTGCCTCCGCCTCCTCGCCCGCCGCCGTGTCCGAGCCCTTCTGCACCTTGGTGACCACGACCTTGTCGTTGTGTTTGCTCTTGACCGCCCGATGACTGCCCTGCAGGCGATCTGCAAAAGCATCGGCCATGGCGGTTAACTGTAAGCCGCCGCCCTTGGTGTTCAGGGCCTGGACGATGGCGCCCGTACCGCGTCCACCGCATCCGATCATGCCGATCTTGATCGTGTCTGATCCGAAAGGGTGCGCGGCCTTGGCGATATTTAAATTGCTCGCCACGGCACCGCTGGCAACCATGATTGATGACTTCTTGATGAAGTCGCGTCGCGAAGTCTGCTTGGTGGATTGTTCTTTCTTGTTGTTGGTCTTCTTTTCGGTCATCGTGAGACTCTCCTGGAACGCCGGATATAAAATTCGTTGGATCAATCTGATGAGATAGCCTTACACGAGCGATTGTGCCGCAGAAAGCTAGTTTTAGCATACCCTGAGTGGCAGTGATCTTCAATCTGCGACCCTTGGTATTTGCATTAAGTTCAGGTGGCAGAGTACTCTAGGAAGAGAACAGTTGTCAGCGGAATCCCAGCCAGAGACCGGAAATCATGAATTTACTCGCCTGTTATCGGCTTTTTTGCGTACTGCTCCTGCTGGGACATGGTCCGTTGTCTGCGCAGTCGCTCCAGCCGTTCTCCGCCACGCAGAAACACATGGGCACCGACGTGACAATCCGTGTCTGGGCCCCTGGCCGTGAAGTTGCTGAACGCGGTTTCAAGGCGGCCTATGCTCGTGTCAAAGCCCTCGAAAAAATCATGAGTGACTATGATGCGGAAAGTGAGATTAGCCTGCTTGTGCAGCAGGCACCCATGGAGCGACCGGTGCCGATCAGTGCTGATCTATGGCAAGTACTGCAACGAGGCGAGAGGATTTCAGTGGCCAGCAACGGGGCGTTTGATGTCTCGGTTGGAGCCCTGTCGCGACTCTGGAGACGGGCCCGCCGCCAGAAACAGTTGCCCTCGACGGAAAGACTGCAGCAGGCTATCCGCTCGGTTGGGTACCAAGCGGTAGTGCTGGGAGAGGACACGGCGACCATCCAGTTAAAGCGATCGGGAGTACGGCTGGACCTGGGTGGCATTGGAAAAGGATTTGCCGCGGACGCGGCCCTGGCTGAATTAAAACGCCTCGGCCTGCAGATGGCTCTCGTGGACGCCGGGGGAGACGTGGCGATTGGAGTCAAGCCACCGGGTAAACCGGGTTGGCGGATCGGCGTAGCACCACTCCAGGCAGACGGTCCCCCCAGTCGATACCTGCACCTGGCTGAATGTGGAATTGCCACGTCGGGAGATGCCTGGCAGTTTGTTGAAATCGGTGGCCGACGGTATTCCCATATTCTCGATCCCCGTACGGGGCTTGGCTTGAGCACTCGCAGCAGCGTGACCGTGATTGCTGCCGATGCCACAGCAGCGGATGGCCTGGCCTCGGCCGTGAGCGTCCTGGGACCGCAGCAGGGGCTGTCGTTGATCGAACGATTCCAGGGCGCGGCAGCACTGGTCGTGCAGTCGAATGGCCAGCGTGTGCAGACCTGGAAGTCCTGTCGCTTTCCTGGCAAGTGAACCAGGCGTGTTGCTATGGTTTCTTGCCTTGCGCTTCCCGACCGGCCTGGTAAATGTTGATCGTGCCATGATTGGCTTGCGAGGCGCCAGGGGTGGAACGGCCACGATCGACGTAGGATTGCAGCAGGGTGGTTAATTCCTTGACGACCTGGGGATGCTTGTCCTGCAGGTTTTTCGTTTCACCGATATTCTCCTTCAGGTTGTAGAGCTGGTAGGCCGGCAGGCTTTTGAGGTTGCCACGTCCCGGACGAGGCGCGCTCCAGCCGCCCGAACCGGGACACAATTCCAGTTTCCAGTCTCCCTGGCGGATCGAAAAAGCCCCCCGGATGGAATGGTGGACGACCGCTTCTCGCAATGGCCCCTGAGCCTGGCCCAGGAGTGCGGGTACGATGCTTACGCTGTCAACGCCTGCGTCGGCTGGCAGCTTGGCTTTCACCAGTTCACCACAGGTTGCCATCAGGTCGGTCAGGCAAATCAACTGATCCGAACGGCTCTGGGCTTTGACCTGGGCCGGCCAGCGTGCAATGAAGGGCACGCGATGCCCTCCCTCGAAGATGTCCGCCTTATGGCCACGGAACTTGTAACTGGGATGATGTCCCTTGGCGTGTAATTGATCGAACTTGGCCTGGGGAGAGCAACCGTTGTCAGCAGTAAAGATAAGCAGCGTGTTCTCTGCCAGGCCATGCTTATCCAGGGCTTTCATGACCTGTCCCACGGTATCATCGACTTGCATGACGAAATCACCGTAGGCATTGAGACCGCTTTTTCCTTTCCAGGCTGCCGTGGGCAGGATCGGGGTGTGAGGCGCGTTCAGTGGAAAGTAAACAAAGAAAGGTTTGCCTGCCTTCGCGGCCTCCGCGCGACGACCAATATAGCTTACCACTTCCTCGGTGATTCTCGGCAAAACATCGATCGCCTCAAAATCAACATCGGCAGGTCCCTTCCTTTGGAACGCTTTTTCGACCAGCTTGCTCATCTGCGGCTTGTCATTGCGAATGAACACGTACGGGGGCATGTCGAGCGAGGCACTGATGCCGAAAAAGTAATCAAATCCCACCGTGTTGGGTCCGTTCTGGATCGGCTTGCTGTAGTCGACATCCCAGCCGCCCCGGTACTGGGGACTCCAGCGATCGCCGTCGTCGGCAAAGCCACCTTTCTTGAGGGGCCAGTCCATACCCAGGTGCCATTTCCCCACAGCCGCAGTGTGGTAACCGTTGGCCTGTAGGAGCGAGCCGACCGTGGTTCGTTTCGGTTCGATGAGTCGTCGGGAGAATCCCCAACAGACGCCGTTTTGCAGGCGACTGCGCCAGTTGTACCGTCCGGTCAGGATGCCATAGCGAGTTGGTGTGCAAACCGAGGAACTGGAATGGGCATCAGTAAAAATCATGCCGCCTCGAGCCAGTTGGTCCAGCTGGGGGGTCTTGATCTTGCAGTCGGGATTTAATGCCTTGACGTCTCCGTAGCCCATGTCATCGGCCAGGATGTAAATAATGTTGGGGCGTTGCTGTGCCTGGGCAGGTAGCGCGAGATAGCAAAAGGAGAAGAGCAACAGTGCACTGGTGGTAAAGAAGCGGGCCATGCGGTAATTCCTGTCAAAGACGATACAACAAGGGGTGCCGCGACCCGGTGACCAGGCCTGTCCGGCAGGCTGTTAATCTAGCCGGGCCCTGGTGGATCCGCAAGTTTTTCCCAACTGATTGTAAGACCGGTCGCGCGGGGGCACTTGCCTCAGGAAAGGATAAAGGTG
>JAYGDH010000311.1:0-8637 GCA_046583055.1 Pirellulaceae bacterium
AACCCTGATACGACCAGTAAATGAAGTGTTCCCGTCACCAGGAACGCTTCACGACGTTCTGGCGCCAGCCGTTCTCTCTGCCCCACCAGGATTGCCGAAGCCAGCACTGCCTGCGGCGCCGGCAAGTACCTCTCGAAGCTACGGGTGGCTCGTTGTCGCAGCCACTGGACCATGCGGGACAACCTTTTTCCGGCAGTTGGCTCCAACACCCGAACGTCACTGCCCGCTGCACTCAAACGAACCAGTATCCGTCGCGCTCGATAATAATCAGCCACCTGGAATTCTCCCGGATTTTTCGGCTCTGCTATCCGCTGTCCCCGAACCCAAAGCTGCAATCGATCGCCAGGCTGCACGTCATCCATCACCCCGGTCAACAGACAAATTGCCCGGCCAGTTGTACGTTTCCAGCGTAATCCATCCCGCACCGCGACCACGTCCAGTTGCAGACGATATTCCAGCTCCGATGGATCAATCGCACCACGATCAGCAACAGGCCCTGGAACCGCCACTGGCACGCCGCGCAAAACCGCCTGCAAGGCCAGTGGGCGTGAGATACCTGTCAGGCACCGACCGATTTCCGTGGGCAGGTAAGATGACCAGTAATGATCATGCCAGGTTGCTCCCATCGCGACCGTGGCGATCACCAGTGCGCACCAGGCAGGCCGGTAGACCCGCTTGATATAACACCAACACCAAATCAACAAGGCGATCACCGCTGCCCAGCACGCTCCATCTGCCAGGCCACCCGAGCCCCGGTCCAGCCAGATTCCGGATGAGAATCCTGCCACGACAACCACCAGGGGCTGATATCGGCGCCGTCGCAGCGACATCTCTTGGTCTTTCCCTGCGCCCGGTTCTTCCAGGTCTCGCATAGCTTTCTCCGCTACCTCACCATCATTCAGAATGCCAGATTGAATCCAGACGTTATTATCGCAGGAGAGGTGACAACAGAAGGTCACCCTTTCGAAGCGGATTTCCTGTCGACTGTGCCATGTCCATGAGGACCAGCAGACACCTGGCGACCAACGAGTGACCCTCCAATAAAAGCCGTGGCTGCATCTGGTCAACCGTTTACCAGACGGTTACATTTGGCAACCGGGGAGGAAATTAAATCGTGATTTTGACAACCTGGAGACGATATCACCAGAAATCCTGTTGGCGACGCCTGGCCAAGTCTTTCACGGGCGTTAGCCTGGCAGGCATCTTCGTCCTCTCCCTGGCAACTCATGTCAGCTTCTGCCAACAACCTGCGCCTGGCCAGGTCACTCCCTCTGCCAGGACATCCGCCCGACGTCCTGGACGCCTGTTACCCCGGAGACGCTCTCCGGCGGTTCGATCACAACGTTCCCGCGGAAGAAAACCAATGGCCTCATTCGAATACCCGCTAACCCGCCGTTCTGACCAGGTGGACAAGTACCATGACACCACGATTGCTGATCCATACCGCTGGCTAGAAGACGTTGATAGCAAGGAAACCCGTGACTGGGTCAAAGCCCAGAACCAGCTCACCTTCTCCTACCTGGAACAGATTCCGGCCCGTCCGAAAATCCGCGAACGGTTAACCGAGTTGTGGAATTACGAACGATTCGGCCTGCCGGCCAAACGTGGTGACTACTATTTCTTTACCCGCAACAATGGCCTACAGAATCAAAGCGTGCTGCACGTGGCTGAAACGTTGGACGGACCGGCACGCGTATTGCTGGATCCCAACGCGTTATCAGACGAAGGAACGGTAGCCCTGGCCAACTGGGTTCCGAGCCCCGATGGCCAACTGCTGGCATATGGCCTGGCAGCCGATGGTTCCGACTGGCGGGAATGGCGCGTGCTCCATGTTCACGATGGTCAAATGACCATGGATCATCTCGAGTGGATCAAGTTTTCCAGCGTCTCCTGGACAGACGACAGCCAGGGATTCTTCTACAGTCGCTACGATGCTCCACCCGAGGGGAAGCAATTCACTGGAACCAATTATTTCCAGAAGCTTTATTACCATCGTCTCGGTGACCCACAGGATCAGGACCAACTCATCTACGAACGTCCTGACCACAAGGAGTGGGGATTTGGCGGGTACGTGACAGACGACGGTCGCTACCTGATCATCTCGGTATGGAAAGGAACGTTGCGCAAGAATCAACTGCTTTACAAGGACCTCGGCAAGCCCGATTCCCCGGTGGTCGAATTATTAACTGGTTTTGATGCAGAATACGATTTCGTAGGCAACGATGCAGCGCATTTCTGGATTGCCACTGACCGGGATGCCGCGCGACGGCGGGTCGTCCGGATTTCACTGGAGAACCCGGAGCCTGCACACTGGCAACCAATCCTGAAAGAAAGTGAGTACGTCCTGGAGAACATTCAACTGGTTGGCCAACGGCTCCTGGTCACCTATCTCAAGGACGCCCATTCGCTGGTCCAGGTATTTAGCCTGGAGGGAGAACTCGTCCAGCAGTTGGAGCTTCCGGGTATCGGATCGGCCCACGGCTTTGATGGCCGGTCGACCGACCAGGAAACCTTCTATACTTTCACGAATTACAACACGCCTGCCACGATTTATCGTTTTGACATTCGTACCGGGACGAGCACCGCATCTCGTCAACCGAAGGTCCTTTTTGATCCCCAGGACTATGAAACCCGACAGGTATTCTACCGTAGCAAGGATGGCACACGCATTCCGATGTTCATTTCTTACCACAAGGAAATGGGGGACCTGTCACAACGCCCTACCATCCTCTACGGCTACGGTGGATTTGACATTTCATTGACCCCGGGCTTCTCGGTTGCCAACCTGGTGTGGATGGAACGTGGTGGTATTTATGCCGTTGCCAACCTTCGTGGTGGTGGCGAATATGGACGAACCTGGCACGAAGCGGGCATGCTGGGTAACAAGCAAAACGTTTTTGATGACTTCATGGCAGCGGCTGACTTCCTCGTCAGCGAAGGTTACACCCAGCGCGATCAGCTAGCGATCCGGGGAGGAAGTAACGGCGGGCTGCTGGTCGGTGCCGTGATGACCCAGCGACCGGATCTGTGTGCCGCGGCCTTACCTGCAGTTGGTGTGATGGACATGTTGCGGTACCACAAGTTTACCATTGGCTGGGCCTGGGTCTCGGAATATGGATCCTCGGACGACCCGGAGCAGTTCGCCAACCTGCTCCGATATTCACCTCTGCATCGCCTCGCGACTGGAACACACTACCCCGCGACCATGGTCACCACAGCCGACCATGATGACCGGGTCGTTCCTGGCCATAGCTTCAAGTTTGCCGCTGCCTTGCAGCACGCAAATCGAGGAACCAATCCTGTCTTTATTCGCGTCGAGTCAAAGGCAGGTCATGGCGCCGGCACGCCAACCAGCAAGCAAATTGAACTCCAGGCAGACATCCTGGCATTCCTTGAAAAAGTACTCCGGGGCAAGGATTCCCACTAGTTCCAACTCGTACATAATTCCCTTTCACTTCTCCTGCGGCACACGCTCAATCAAAGGAGGCCATTCACATGAAACTGGGGCTCATCAATTCCGCCTGGGTGCAGGCCAACCAGGGCACGGCCTACGGTCTCCAGAAGACCAAGGAAATTGGCTTCGACACCGTCGACATCTTTGCCGATCCCCTGGAAACAGATATCCGGGAACGCCGCCTGATTCGTGACGAATGTGCGAGGCTGGACCTGCCCATTGTTTCCATCGCCTGCGTGGCAGTCGGGCTCATCGATTTCAATCCCACGGTGCAGCAATTCCACCTGGAACGAGTCAAGGCCTACCTGGATCTTGCCTACGAATACGATGCTGACAACGTCCTGCTGGTCATCGGCGAATACATCTGGAATCGTGAAGTCACGCCCCCGGAAGAACAGTGGAAGACGGGGGTCACACATTGCCGAGAGCTGGGGGATTACGCGGCCGACCTGGGAGTCCAGATTGCCCTGGAACTGGAACCTTTCCCGCTTTCCCTGGTCAATGATGTAGATTCCATGGTTCGTTTCCTGGACGATTGCAATCACGAGGCCGTCCACGCAAATATCGATATTTCACACCTCCTTTTGGCCGATGTGGATGCCAGCGAACTATCGAAACTCAAGGGCAAGGCAATCCACGTTCACATTTCTGACTGCGATGGAAAAGTCCATGGAGATCTCCCACCGGGCCGTGGCGTTGTTCCCTTTGCACCTTACCTCGAGGAAATCAAAAACCTGGAAATTGATGGCGCGATTTCCGTGGAGCTCGAGTACTCCCCGGAACCGGACAAGATCAGCCAGTGGGTCGAGGAAGCGTACGTGGAAACAGCCAAACTCATGCAGGCGGCAGGCCTGCGTAACGAACCCCAGTCGACACAGTAATCATCATGACGTCACCATCCTCACTTGAACTGGACTACCTGCCACCATTGCCGACACAACCCGATACGCCGATCGGTTGTATTGGTACCGGTTTCATCATGGCGGATTGCCACCTGGTCGCTTACCGGCAAGCTGGTTTTAATCCGGTCGCGATCGCGTCGCGCACCCCGGCCCATGCTGCCAAGGTCGCCCAGCGTCACGGTTTGAAAGCTTACGAAAGTTACCACGAGATGGTACAGGATGCCGCAATCGAGGTCGTCGATATCGCGGTTCCGCCGGATCATCAACGGGATGTCATCCGGGACGTCATCGCCCACGGTCAAGGAATTCGAGGCATCCTTGCTCAGAAACCGCTGGGAACCAGTTACCAGCAAGCACTGGAAATCGTCCGCATGTGTGACGATGCAGGAATCACCCTGGCAGTCAATCAAAACATGCGTTACGACCAATCAGTACGTGCCTGCAAAGACCTGCTCAATCGTCGCAGCCTGGGAGCCCCTGTCTTTGCCAGCATTGACATGCGAGCGATTCCCCACTGGATGCCCTGGCAAGAACGACTCGGGTGGGTAACATTGCGAATCATGTCCATTCATCATCTGGACACTTTCCGCTACTGGCTGGGAAATCCACAGCGGGTTTTTTGCAGTGTGCGGCCAGACCCTCGTACCGCGACCCAGTTTGCCCACCAGGATGGCATCTGTCTCTACATCCTCGAATATGCGGACGGAACCCGGGCAGCGGCCTGGGACGACGTCTGGAGCGGACCGGCACGGGAGGGGGCAGCAGCAGACCTGGGAATTCACTGGCGATTGGAAGGCACCGAGGGAATGGCCCGGGGCACGATTGGCTGGCCCGAGTACCCGGCACGGAGCCCCAGCACGATCGATTACACGACCATCGACGGCGGCGAAAAATGGCACCAGCCCCGCTGGGACGAGGTCTGGTTCCCTGATGCCTTCGTGGGCCCCATGGCCCAGTTATTGATTGCCCTGGAAAACCAGCAAGAACCCGAGATCAGCGGACAAGACAACTTGCAGACCATGGCGCTGGTGGAAGCTTGCTATCTTTCCGTTGCCGAGCACCGGGCAGTTGAACTGGACGAGATCACGAACCCAGCGGTTCCCGGTCACTAGGGAACCTCGTGCACGCTGACAACGTTGTGAGCCAAGGGTGCCAGGCCTGTACCGACAACAAAGACCACGCGATCGCCACTCTGTAGACAGCCATCTGCCAGCCCCCACGCTTCGATAGCCTGGCGAATATCAGTTTCTTCTCCCAGTGGCACCCCGCGCAAGGGGATAATGCCCCACAACAGTGTCAACTGACAAAGCGTCTGTTCGGAATCACTAATTCCCACGGCTGGAATCACGTCACGCTGCTTGGCCTTGATACGTGCAGTTTTCCCTGTGTGGGTGGCGATCACCACGAGTTTTGCTGCCAGTTGTGTGGCAATCTTGGCTGCCCCAAAAACAACGGCCCGCGTCACCGGGTGCACAGCTACCGTGTGTGTTGGTCCGAGAGCCTGCATGTTCGTTTCATTCATTTCCTTTTCGGTTTCCAACATGATGCGGTTCATCATCTCGACGCTTTCTCGCGGATACTCACCAATCGCCGTTTCCCCGGAGAGCATACAGGCATCGGCTCCATCCAGGATCGCATTGGCAATATCGGTTACCTCGGCTCGCGTGGGCTGTGTCGATCGATGCATGCTGTCTAACATCTGGGTCGCAACGATCACCGGCTTGGAGTATTGCTGGCAAACTCGGACGATTCGTTTCTGAACCATGGGTGTCTGGGCGACATCAATTTCCACGCCCAGGTCACCCCGGGCTACCATGATGCCATCTGCTGCGTCCACAATTTCTTCCAATACCTCGAGGGCTTCAGGTTTTTCAATCTTGGCAATCACCATTGCCGTTGAACCTTCATTAGAAATCAATTGCTTGAGTCGCTGGATTTCTTCTGCCGAACGCACGAAACTCAGGCTGATGAAATCCACTTTGTTCTCGGCAGCCCACACAGCGTTATCACGATCCTTCTCCGTAATCGCTTTTACTCCCAGCTTCACACCCGGCAGATTAATACCCTGGCGACTGCGAATGGCACCGGACTGGACCACGATGCAATGAACGACACCTGGCTCCTTGCATGTCACTCGCATACTCACCTGGCCATCGGCCAACATCACCAGGTCACCCTCAGACAGCTCGTCAACCAGGGAAGAATAATTACTGGTCAATTCACAAACATCATTCGACCGCTCCTCAGCTACGAAGCGAAATGCATCACCCCGGTGACAATCAACCACGTCAGCCGAAAGTTGACCCAGGCGGATCTTTGGTCCCGCCAGGTCAACCAGGATGCCAATAGGCCGACCATGCTGAAGGCTGAGCTGCCGAATATTCTCTATGGCTCGCTGATGTTCCTCTCGATCCCCATGAGCCATGTTGAGTCGAAAAACATCGACGCCCCGTTCCACGAGGTCTGTGAGTGTCGCCAGATCCGCAGAAACCGGCCCCACGGTGGCAACGATTTTCGTGCGAGCTCGCTGTAAATGAGGCTCGGTGGTAGACATTTCCAATACCGTCCGTTGACGTTAGGTAAAGCGACCGACAGAATGTCAGTTGCTGTGTTATATATCGGTTCCAGTCTTTCGGGAACCAGTCCGCAGAGAGCAGAATGCAGAACCCCTCTCAATCTCCGCAGAATACGACTTCCGGCAACCAGGCCCGGCAATTTATCCGTGCCTTCTGCTGGGCCACCGTCCTGACCGTGTTGGTTTCAATCAGCGTCATGATCATCCGTGTTCGTGGTGGCATGAGGTCCGTAGACGCCGGCACGCTGGCGGCGGCCGAGCAAAAATGGCAGCTGTCTCAGATCCTGAACTACGATCTCGAAATCCATATCAGTGAAAGGCACAAACGTCGGCTACGCATCCAGGTTAGAGATTCGCAAATCACTGCCCTCTGGCGTAATGACCTGCCCATCGAGGAACATCGAGGATACCTGGCCTGGACCGTGGAAGGCATGTTCCAAACCATTCGAACCGATGTCAATCAACAACTTCAACTCAAAACCCCGACACCTGGTACTCGCCTGAACAACCTGACAGTGCGTGCCTTGTTCCACCCGACTCATGGCTTTCCCCAGCGTTATATCCGCATCGAGCACCGGCAACAGGGAAATAATCCCGAGATCTCCTGGGAGGTTATCTCATTCAAACGGCACAAATCTCGATCCTCCGGAGATGACGCACCTACCGATTTATCCATCGTTCCGTAGCACGATCCCCCGTACCCCACTAAACTGAAATGAACTCTTCAATCCCAGGCGATTGAAGCTGACACCGAGGCACGTCCTAAGCGTGCCAGGAATACCACGATTGCACTTTTATGCACACGATGTTTTTCCCGGGCAACAACCCCGGCAGGTAGACAACCCATGACATACTGGCATGACAAAGTGGTCGTAGTGACGGGTGGTTCCGCTGGCCTCGGGCTGGTCTTAAGCCAGTCCTGTGCCGCGGCGGGCTGCCAGGTCATCGTGGCCGCACGTGGGCAAGCACAGGGACAACAGGCTGTCGAAACCATCGGCCCTGAAAAAGCCCGCTTCGTAACCACTGATGTCACCGATTCCGCTTCTGTCAATCAGCTGGTGGAACAGGTAATTCAGCGGGAAGGGCGAATCGATGCCTGGGTCAACAATGCCGGACGTAGTTCACGTGGCCTGGCACTGGAAACCTCGGTCGAGGAATTCGAACAACTGCTGCAACTAAATTTTATCGCCCTGGCACGATGTAGCCAGGCTGCCATTCCTCACCTCATCAAGAGCCGCGGCCACCTCGTCAATATCGGTTCACTCTCCTCCAAAACCGCCTCGCCCTACATGGGCGGTTACGCGACGAGCAAGTACCCGGTCGCTGCCTATTCCCAGCAATTACGCTTGGAACACTCGCCACGATCACTCCACGTACTGCTGGTAGCACCGGGGCCCATACGTCGACAGGACAGTGACCCACGTTACCAGGATCAAACACGAGACCTGCCGGAATCGGCTGGCAAGCCTGGTGGTGGTGTCAAGCTCAAGGGGATCTGCCCACAACGGCTGTCGACTAAAATCCTCAAGGCCTGTCAACGTCGCCAGCCCGAATTGGTCGTACCGGGATATTCGCGATTTCTTTTCGCGCTGGCCCAACTCTGCCCACGCTGGGGTGACTGGATTGTCCGAAAAATGACCGGCGCCCGGGATAGCGAACGCGTTAACCACGATCACTGAAGCAGGCAAATCTACTTCCGTTCGCTT
>JAYGDH010000396.1:0-4785 GCA_046583055.1 Pirellulaceae bacterium
CAGCGAACCAAAACTTCGTTCTGAGAATCCTCTCGATTTCCTAGGCCTGTTTCAGCGGTTAGTCGCTATACTTGATTATAGCGTGACGAAACAACTCTAAAACTTGGCAAGGTCATAAATCCTGACCAGTTACTGCCTGAACCGATCGGGTTGCGCATCCTACAACTCTTCCAACCTGGTGCACCATGGGTAGACGAGACTTCCTTTTCATCGGGATCTGTTGCTGTGGGATTATCGCCGTAGCCAGCAACCTGCTGAATCGCAGCCTCCTGCAAGGTTCGGTTTCCCCGCTGGAACGAGAGCTTGAAATCGAGACCGATATCCAGTCAACGATCCAACGGGTCAATGACACGTTTGCACAACATTGGTCAGCTGCAAACCTGCAGGTAGCCGCGCCGGCACCTGACCTGCTGATCGCTCGACGACTGGCCCTGGCCCTGGCCGGCACGACCCCATCCTTTGAAGAAATTCGCGCCCTTCAAGAACTACCCGCTGAAGACCGGATTTCCTGGTGGATTAACCACCTGCTTTCCGACCGCAGATATGCCGATTACCTGGCCGAACGACTGGCGAGAGCCTACGTCGGTACCGAGCAGGGACCCTTCCTGGTTTATCGGCGCAGACGATTCGTAACCTGGCTCAGTGACCAGTTGGCAGAAAACCGACCCTACGATGAATTGGTCCGTGAACTGGTAACCGTCAAGGGGCTCTGGACTGACTCGCCGGCCGCTAATTTCCTGACTGTTACCATCGATCAAAACGGCGATAAACAACCGGACGAAGCCCGCCTGGCAGGTCGAATCACGCGAGCCTTTCTTGGCATCCGGATCGATTGCCTGCAGTGCCACGACGACAAGTTGGAACAGATCGTCCTCGGGCCTTCTGACCAACCGCGTACGGGATTGCAGAGTGACTTCCATCACCTGGCTGCCTATTTCGGCTCCGTGAACAATTCCCTGCTGGGAATTCGGGATCAGCCCGACCAGCAGTACCTATTTAAATACCTTGGCCATGACGACCAGGAGCAGATCACACCGGCCGTCCCCTTTTTTTCACAACTGGCAGGTACCGAGGGCTCCAAGCGTGAGCAACTCGCCTCATGGTTAACCGCGAACAAGAACAAGGCCTTTTCCCGCGCGACCGTGAATCGCATCTGGGCCATCATGCTGGGACAACCACTGGTCAAACCTATTGATAGCATTCCGTTACATGGACCATTCCCACCGGGACTCGAAATCCTGGCCGATGACTTCGCCGACCATGGTTTCGATCTTGCTCGACTCATTCGTATCATTGCGTCACTGAAAGTCTTCCGCCTGGAAAGTCGAGCGGACTTTACTGTTACCGAGGAACATGAAAACCAGTGGGCCGTTTTTCCTCTCACACGGTTGCGACCGGAACAAGTCGCCGGTGGTATCATCCAGGCCTGTTCCCTGACCACGATTGATGCAAATGCCCATATCTTCAGGCAACTGGGACGGTATTTCAGTCAAAATGAATTTATCCGACGCTACGGTGACCTGGGCGAAGATGAATTCGGAAATCAGGGTGGGACCATTACGCAACGACTATTGATGCTCAACGGAAAACTCATCGATGAACGCACCAAAGATAATCCCTTCACTAATGCTTCAACCCGTATCATGATGGTGACCCGGGATCCTGCCAGGGCAGTTGAAACTGGTTACCTTTGTGTGCTCAGCAGGCAGCCCACTCGCAAAGAACTGGAATACTTTCGCGACCGACTGCAAGCATCGACCGGCAAAGACCGATCCCGTTACATGGAAGACCTTTTCTGGGTCCTGCTAAACAGCACCGAGTTTTCCTGGAACCATTAAATCACCAATGAATAAACCCCTGACGCTTTCCGGAACTTGTAGCAGTGTCGATCACTGGAACCGAAGAACACTCCTGCGCGCAGCGGCTGTCGGAAGCATGTCCTGGTTGACACCCCTGGCACGGTCCCTGGCCCGCGCCGCCGAGGCGGCCCCCCGAGGCGCCCCGGCGAAGTCCGTAATCGTGCTCTGGATGCAAGGTGGCCCCAGCCAACTGGAAACATTTGACCCACACCCCAACACGAAATTCAGTGGTGATACGAGAGCCATCAAAACCAGTGTGCCCGGAATCAAGATCGGCAGCGGACTGGATCTCGTCGCCCAGCAGATGCAGCATATAGCATTGGTGCGATCCGTGGTCAGCGACCAGAAAGACCACGAACGAGCCACCTATAATGCCAAGACCGGTTTTCGACCTGATCCCACGATGGTCCATCCGGCCCTCGGATCGGTAATTTGCAGGCAGCTGAATGACCGACTTGAAATTCCTCGACACATTTCCATCATGCCAGGTTCCTGGCCTGCCCGGGGTGGCTACCTCGGGGATCACTACGATGCATTTCAAATTGGTGATCCGCGTCAACCTCTGCCAGATTTAATCAGCAAGGTTTCGCAACAACGTAACCAACGCCGCCTGGACGACCTCTTCAATATTGTCGAACCCGAATTTAGCCGTGGCAGAATCGCCACACTGGACGAGCAAAAGACGCTTCACAAGATTTCTATCCGCCGCGCCATGAAGATGATGTCCTCGAGTCAACTAGAAGCTTTTAATGTGATGAAAGCTTCTCAAAATCTCCGCAACCGCTACGGGCATACTCCGTTTGGACGATCCTGCCTGGCCGCTTGCCAGCTCATTAAGACTGGTGTCCGCTGTGTGGAAGTGACCCTGGATGGCTGGGACACTCATATCAACAACCACGAACTGCATCAAAAGCAGATGGCTATCCTGGATCCAGCCATGGCAACCCTGATCGAACATCTCCAGGAAGACAAGCTACTGGAACACACCATCGTATTGTGGGGTGGTGAATTCGGTCGCGACCCCAGGATCAATGTCGCTGATGGACGCGATCATTGGCCTCACGGATTCACGGTGGCCATGGCAGGGGGCGGAATCGTCGGTGGCCAGGTCGTCGGTGCAACCTCTCCCTCGCCAGACTTTGAATCCACTCGATCTACCCGAAATATTGTCAATCCACGCAATATTGCAGACATCCATGCCACCGTATTGAATGCACTGGGCATCGATTTTCAACAAGAAATGTACCAGCCACCCGTCCGACCTGTCCCATTATCCGAGGGACAGGTGATCGAGGAACTGATTCGCAGTTGACCGGCTGCCCGGCTCGACCTGTCATGGGCCCCACCTCCTTGTTCACTGGAAACTCCGCTGGCTTCCAGGATCCGGTACTTACTCGTCAAGCAGCTATCGCTGTGTTACATTTGTCCGTTGGCCAATCGTAATTCTCGAAAATGGCTGCCATGACATCGGTGATTATTCCTCTTCTCTGGAGTTCCAGGTGACCATGCAACGGCGAACCCTAACCATCGCTTTCACGCTGGCCTTGTTCTTGGTCGGCATCGGTACCTATCTCGGACGCACGGCACCACCTGTCATCCGTCCCGTGGAAGGACTTCGGCAGGACACACCTCGGTATTATGCGTTGACCGGCGCTCGCATCGTGATCCGCCCCGGCCAGGTGATTGAAGGGGGAACCCTCGTGATCCGCAACCGTAACATTGTCTCCGTCAAGGCAGGGCACCAGGTACCCGACGGAACCCGGGTCATCGACCTGGCGGGTAAAACCATTTACCCGGGATTGATTAATTCCTTCAGCGAAGTGACCTTACCAGCTGCCGCTAATAACGTGGGTGCAAATCACTGGAATGCCGCCATTCGCCCCCAACGGTCCGTAGCCCAGCATTACAAGCGAAACCAGGAGTTAAACGAGAAACTCCGCAAGCAGGGAATCACCGCGCAGTTGGTTGCTCCTGCCAACGGGATTCTCAAGGGAACCAGTGTCCTGGTTGCCACCGACGGAAAGAGTGATACCGAAGCCATCATTCAACCAAGCGTTGCCCAGCACCTGCGGTTAACTGTACCGCGTGGCCGAGGCCGTGACCTGTACCCCAACTCACCCATGGGTGCCGTGGCCCTGGCACGACAAACTTTCCATGATGCCCAATGGTACGCCAGTGCCTGGGCCGCTTACCGTAAGCAGCCAACCCTGGCACAACCGGAACTCAATGATGCCCTGGCTGCCCTGGAACCATACCTCAACCGGTCCGGTTCGCTCATCACCGATACGTCCAACGAACTGTTCGTGCTCCGTGCGGATCGATTTTCTCGGGAATTCAATACCAGGACTATCATTCGTGGTTCCGGCTACGAATACCGACGACTGGATGCCATCAAGAAAACAGGGCGCCCGATTATCGTACCGGTTGATTTTCCTCGACCACCCAATGTGGGCACCTCGGAAACTGCTCGTAATGTCACGCTGGAACAGTTAATGCACTGGGACCATGCTCCTGAAAATCCAGCACGGCTGGACCAGGCCGGCGTGACTATCATGTTAACCAGCCAGGGCCTGGATGATGTTGGCACGTTTCTCAAGTCTGTTCGCAAGGCTGTGCAACGTGGCCTCTCTGCTGAATCTGCACTGCGAGCGTTGACCGTTACACCAGCCAGCCTGTTCCAGGCGCAGGATTCCGTGGGAACACTGGAAACCGGTAAGCTGGCGAGCTTCGTGGTAACCGACGGTGACTTGTTCGCTGAAAAAACCAAGATCCTGGAAACCTGGGTAAGCGGCAGTCGCCACCAGTTCTCTGCTGCACCAATAATCGATCCGCGAGGCAACTGGAACTTGAAACATCAGACGGACGACAACCAGGAGCACACCTGGAAACTGAACGTAGCGGGTCAGCCCAGCAAGTTGACTGCAAC
>JAYGDH010000422.1:0-11904 GCA_046583055.1 Pirellulaceae bacterium
CGGCACAACCGCCCTGGCACATAACCAGACTCCGTTGACGTTGATTTCCTGGACCTGCTGAAACTCCTCGTAGCTCAGCTCATCAATCGGCCCACGAATGTTAATGCCAGCATTATTGATCAGGATATCAATCTTGCCAAATTCCTGGAGCGTCCGCTCCACGAGCTGCGCCACATCAGCTTCAGAAACAACATCTGCCTGGATACCGATCGCCCTGGTACCGAAATCACTGGCAACGGATTGCGCGGCAGCTGCCACTTCATCCGCATTTCGGCTGGCCAGCACCACATCAGCCCCTGCAGATGCTAACCCGGCAGCCATGGCAGACCCCAGCCCCTTGGACCCCCCGGTGACAATGGCCACGCGTCCTGTTAAATCAAATTGCTTAATTCCCGGTAACATGGTTTCCTCACTTCGTTAAAAGATTTACTCGACATAGTCAATAAAGACCGGGCTCGACCAGGCCATTTCCAGGTCCTGCTGCGTCACACGAATCCAGTAAGCTTGCCACCCGGCCTGCGGGGCATCATCTTGGATCTCCCAGTTCACCTGCGATTGCTGGCCGACAGGGACCGCACCCAGGCGAATCACGCGATCCAGCACGCCCAGCGAATATTCCTGGCATTGCTGCTGGATCTCGACCAGGTCGGCCTGGATAGTACACTGTTCTGCCGGCGCCAGGGACACTCTCATCGGCCCCTGGGATCCATGTCCTCCAAAAAACGGTCCGCTGATCAGTCGTGTGCCGACTGACAGTTGCAGTGAAACAGCAGCGGGATCCTCGTATTCCAGGTCCAGGTCGATCGCCATCGGATACCCACATCCCCACGCCTGCCAGGCCAGGTTCTGTGCGTCCTGCCCGGTAACTGCAGACCGGGGGCTGTCAAAACGCTGGCAATGCACATCTCCAATCGTAGCTCCCTGCACCTGCAACGACCCATCCCAGACGACACCTGAATAACTCATCATACGACTGGAACCCGCCCACAGGATGCGGACACGTTTTTTCGCAGGTTGGATATCCAGCGGTGCCTGCCCGATGCATTCAAGTCCTCGAAACAACTCTACTTTTTCCAGGGGGCCTGTCCCCGTCACCTGGGCCCGCAGCGTGGGTGCGGATTTCGTGGAGTATTCACTTCCCATGAAATTCCCGTCTGATTCCAGCGCCACGATCAGGCGAGCTCCGGTGGTCGCGTAGACGCGCCTGGCCCGCATGGCCTCGAAGAATCCATCCAGGCTAATATCCTGGGCATAGACCCCGGTCAAACCTGCCTTGGAATAGCGACGTGTCTGGTAACCAGGCCGGTCATCGCCCGGTCGCCCCGTGTAACTGTCGCTGCCCCCGAGGAAGCCCATGTGGTACCCCCGTCGCAGGGAGTCCCGTAACATCCATTCAAAAGCACCATGACTGGAAACCATTTCGACTGCCGGTTCCAGTGACGGGTCATGGAACTGGATATCAGAGTGCTGGCCACCGACATGCGGGGTAATCATGACGTCCGTATTACGATAGGCATCGTACACATCGCGAACATGGGACAGTTCCGCGGCCACGCGCTCCGACTGAAACATTGTTTCAGAAGCCTCGTTGCGGCGCGCTGCCTGGCCATGACGCCGGAAGTAGATATTGTGGTGTCCCCCCTCCCAGGTGCGTCCTGACCACTCGAACCCGGGAATGGGCACAAACACACCCGGCTCGTGATAGGCAACTTCCTGTTCCTGCTGCACCTCCCAATCCCTGGCCGAAATAACATCCGCATTCCGCTGGTAACCGACAAAGTGGATACCCGCCACATCGCGAGCATATCGATAGAATTCCCCGATCTTTGAATTCAGGACCAGTTGGCCACCATGGGGATCTGCCCACAGCAAGGGGTAAGTAGCAGTAGCATCGGTAATGATCGTGGGATTACTTTCACCCACCAGGCCGTGTTCCTGGTCCTCGGCTCGAACGGTACAGGTTCCCTCCTCGATCGCCTGGCAACCGTCGATCCATAACGTGGCCTCACCGGGCCCCAGTTCGAATTCATCGGCCGGCAAGCGAACCTGATCTGCCTCGAACCGGATAACTCCACGGTACTCATGCGCTGGATTACCCCATTGATCCTCTGCCTTGACCAGCAGGCGAAAACCTTCACCGAGGGCCAGCGTTGAAGGTAACGTCACCACCAGCTTGACTGGCTGGTCGCCAATCACTGGCACGTGCGGTGATTGCGCCAGGGTCTGGCAGACGCCCGTGCCTGCCAGTTCTACATCAACCCAGAAAAATCTTTGTTGATCAACAAACGTCTGGGCCCGCGTGCCTGGATTGCCGGTTCCCGGGTCACCGTAAACGATCGTCAGTGACTCACCGGACTGGAGTTCGCGTCCGCCAAGTACGATCACAAGTTTTTTCAGGTTAACCGCTTTCACCATCGCCTGCACCCCATCGGGAGCCTGCAGCGTCATGTAATCAGCCGCTGCCGGATCCAGGAACTGCGGCATTTCCCAGTCCGTATCGGAATCGGTATAGATATGCAGGCAGGTCTGCGGTGGCAACGGTGTACTGCCACAGGTATAGGTCAGCCGCCACGTACCGTACCGGCCAGCGACAATCGCTGCCGCGGGATCCAGCGTGACCCGCCCAAGTTCATCACCCTCGACAAATTGGCTCATCCAATCATTCCCTTCCTGTTTACAATCCATGAATATAGAAGAGGCAATTCAAGGATTCAATCAGACGCCAATTTGCATTTATCCCGCAGGCACTTACACTTGGCAGCAACACCCGGTCCTGTTTCTCCCTGTACTGCTGAAAACTCCATGAAGAAAAACTGCCTATTCCTGATCCTGTGCTGCCTGGCCCCGCTCGCACCGATCCTGGAATCTGCTGAACCGGTCGAGCTTCGTCTCGGCGTGACTTTCGATCCGGGAAAGGACCTGGGGCAGAATTTCGGCTCGCTGTTTGAAGTGCGTGATGCCAAAGGACAGGTGGTAGCCGGGGCAGGTTTCATGGAAGTCTACAACACGCGATTCCGGAGCAACCGCCACACGGTGCAGTTTTTTCTGCGACCGGACCAGGATACCGAGCGATTTACCGTGAAACGCTTACCTCATCCAAACCTGGGCACGGGTGTCTACCTGTTTGATAACAACCAACGGTTGTTTGCCTGGACGAGCGAAAAAAACAATTCCGTACGTCGCTGGAACGATACCGATCAACAGTGGCAAACCAGGCTCGGTAATGCACCGGCTCCCATGATTCGCAGCGGCGACGGTATCATGCAAGTGGGATCCGGCACCCTGGTCTTCAGTAATGGACAGGCCACCTTCGAGGGCAAACAGATTCTCTCGGCACCAAAACAGGGCTCCTACTTTAATTTTTACTACGCCCAGGGCCACCTGTTTTTCTACCACCGCTTTCGCGCCGAGCAAGGAAGTTTCACGAAGATCTATGCCTCCCCCTGGACGCCGGACCAGGAAGGTCCCGTTAATCTTGAACAGGCAATCATCCTGGAAACACCTTACGAACAGGAAACGCCGTTCTCCTACGGCCAGTTCCAGAAAGAAATACTGACGGTCTCCAACATGGGAGGCATCTATATCTTTAACGGGACCCACTGGCGAACCCTGCTGGCTCCGGATAACACCGTGAGCTACCAGGTTTACTCGATACTGAACTACCACGATCGGTTATTGCTGGCCCAGTATCCCAGCGGGCATCTCTTCGAATACCAGGGCCAGCAGGTAAAGCACCTGGAAGGCTGGCCACCTCGACTCCCTGGCGTGTCATCCAGTGCCCGCGAGGCGCAAACCACGGTGATCTACCGGGGCGACCTCCTGGTCGGTGTCTGGCCATGGGCAGAGCTGTGGCGTTACCACCGTGACGAAAAACAATGGCACTCGCTGGGACGCATGTTCACCCACCCGAAGATTACCAACAAGACCACCCATCCCTACGAGGCTGCCGCCAACCAGCTAAAACTGGTTACGAATCACTGGGGTCAGCGAGTCACCGGCATGATTCCGCTGCAGGACAGCCTGATGCTCTCCACTTCTTCCAAGGGAACAGGAGCCTGGCGTTCACATTACCAGTTCCTGGATGAACCCCAGCGACGTGAATATGGTGCCGTCGTGAAGTTGAACATGCCCGGCAACCTGGCCACGCAAATCAAGTGGCAGAACGCACCCATGCAGCTTGAATTCCTGCTCCAAAACAACCGGATGATCATCCGGCAGGATGGCCAGACACTGGCAACCACAGCCGCTCCCGGCAGGCAACTTACCCGCGGCAAGGGCTGGTCCGTCCACTGGGGAACCGGTGTCTTCGGTCCCGTCAATGCCCGGCTAAGCCGAACCGTGAGCGAGGGGCTGGGCCGCTAGTCCCGGGAACGCGGGTCTATTTCTTGCCGATGCAGAACAGCTTCTGGTTGACCCGGATAAACAGCTGGCCCTGGGAAGCAATCACACCGGAGCGAACTGGATCATCACTTGGCTTATCCATCCAGTTTTCACTGATGATCTTGCCGTCCTCGGCGTTCACGACGATCACGTCACCAACGAAGTTAACGATGTAAACCTTTCCATCGGCGACCAGCGGCGAGGCCTCGTACTTGTAGGTCCCGGGAGTTCGCAGCATCCATTTCGTTTTACCTGACTTGGGATCAACGCGAGACAGGCTCTTGCGAACGTCGCTGAGGATGAAGAAATCTCCATCCGCGAAAGCCGGTGTCGGCACGTCCGAGGACAGGTCACGCGTTTCCTTGCTCGTCCAGGCAATCGCATCATCATTCAACTTGCCTGATCCCCCTGCCTTGATCGCGTAAATAGGGTCTCGCTTGGGAGCGCAAACCAGAATCACTTCCTCGCCCACGACCGGGGAGGGGACCAATCGCCAGTGCCCGATACGACCGGGATTCCAGGTGCCCCAGCGCCACAACTCTTTTCCACTGTCCGGATCATGCCCGGTCAGGTCGTCGCCCCCGACGATCAACAGTTCCTTGCGACCACCAGCCGTGTAAGGAATCGGGGTACTGAACGCTTCCAGCGATTCCGCCTGGGCCTCGCTTGGCCGCACGTGACGCCACAATGTCTTGCCAGTCGCCGGATCCATGGCCAGCAGGTACGATTCATTTTTCTTGTCCGTGAACCCGGATCCTCGCACCGCGGTATCGCGTTGCAGTACCTGCAGGTAGAGCTTGCCTTCAAACAATAATGGACTGGTGCTGAAGGTCCACTGGAAAGCAAAGCTGCCCAGTTCCTTCTGGATATTTCGCCCCCACAATTTCTTACCAGCAAAATCGTACGTGACCAGCTCGCCATTGCCAAAAAAGAAAACGACATGCTTTCCATCCGTGGCCGGCGTGGGAGCCGAATAGTTACTGCGCGAATCTCGATTCACGCCCTTGCTGATCTCGTGACTCCATAACGGTTTCCCCGTCTTGCGATCAAAACACATGGCTCGCAGTGCCTTGGCCTTGGCATCGGTCGTGGAAACAAAAATATGGTCACCCCAGATAATCGGCGTGGCGGCGCTGGCACCTGGCAGGTCAGCAACCCAGGCAACATTTTCCGTCTGGCTCCACTTGGAAGGCAGGTTCTTCTCAGTCGTGGAACCGTTGAAATGCGGTCCGCGAAACTGTCCCCAGTTTTCAGCATGAGCCAGCGAAGAAACCATCAGCACCAAGGTTAGAAATGTTGTCGTTTTCATCCGAGCAATTCTCCATCATCTGGGTTGACTTAATGCCAGGGATCCGCACCGGCTACCTGCCGGAACCATCTTATCCTATTTCCTGCAGCCTTTATCTTATTTCCTGCAACCAATGAAATGCAAGCAGGGAAGCCCCTAGCCCGTATCGCTTCACGTGTTAAACAGCGACTCGGAAGCGGCGGAAACATCAACTTTGGCAAGGATCCATCGCGGTCAACTAGCGAGATCCGGGGGCCTGGCCCTAGAATAGGTAACCGTTTCCTGGCCACCCCGTCACTTACCGGAGCCTCTTGCCACGATGAAAGCAATTATTCAAGCGATCACCGTTTGCCTGCTGAGCCTCTCCCACTGCCTGTCGGCAGCACCACCACTGCCGAGCCAGGACCCCCTGGTCCGCGTCATCGATATAAATGTTGGTGAGACAGCCCAGGTCACGCTCTGCGACGGAACGCGCTCCCAGGTCAAGGTCCTGTCACTGGCAGAAATACGGGACCCGGTCTGTTTTGCCGTACGTCGAGCAACCGTCACCGTGGCAGTGAACGGGGACCAGGTCAAGCTGGTTTCCGCAACGTATCACCTGCCCAGCAAGGCAGGTGGCGTGCAGATCGATTGCAGCATCAGCAAGGGCTATAACGAAAATGGTAGCCCTGCTGTCTGGAGCCTGGAAAAGGATGTGCGACTGCGACTCTGGCCAGCGAAATCTCCCTGGATTCAGCCGACTACTTTTATCTACCCCGTCAAGCAGAAATGGTTTGCAACCTCCACGCAGATGGCCAACGTGCCGGTCTACGTCGATGGGGGTGAACGACCTGGGAAACGGTCTATCTATTACCACAGCGGCCTGGATATCGGGGGCAGTGAAGGGCGGGTCGAGGTGATTGCTGCCACGGATGCCCTGGTGGTCTCTGCCGGAAAATCGGTCCTGGAGGGTCACGGTCCCGAGACACCGGTCCGTTCACGCTACGATGTTGTCTACCTGCTCGACGCACGTGGCTGGTACTACCGTTACAGCCACCTCAAGGAAATTGATCCCGGGATTGTTCCTGGGCGTGTGATCAAGATGGGAACCCGTGTCGGCCTGCTGGGAAAAGAGGGCGGTAGCGGCGGTTGGTCACACTTACATTTCGAGATCAAGAGCAAGCAACCCTCCGGCAAGTGGGGAACCCAGGAGGGCTATGCCTTTCTCTGGGAAGCGTACCAGCGGCAATACCAACCCCGACTGGTCGCCGTGGCGCGCCCTCATCATTTAACCTGGACCGGAGAATCCGTGATACTTGATGCTGGAAAGTCGTGGACCAAGACAACAGCAATCGCAAGCTATGAATGGCAATTCCATGACGGCAGCAGGGCCTCCGGGGCCCGGGTCACTCGCCGTTACCAGCGGGCCGGGACTTACAGCGAGATCCTCAAGGTTACCGACCGGGAGGGGCACGTGGATTATGATTTCGCCATTGTCCAGGTAATCGATCAACAGCACCCGGAACAATTACCGTCCACCATCCATCCCAACTATTTTCCCACGACCGGCATTCGAATTGGTACGCCAGTCACCTTCAAGGTCCGTACTTTCCGAACGAGCGCTGCCCAGGAAACCTGGGATTTTGGCGATGGCAGCCCGCGGGTCACGGTCCAGTCCGACGGAAACGCAGTCAAGCATGCTCCCGATGGATATGCCGTCACAACGCACCGCTTCCGAAAAGCAGGACACCATGTCATCCGTGTTGAACACACGAACCAGCATGGCCTGCGAGCCATCGGCCATCTGCACGTGGAAGTTGCCGAATAGCCATTCCAGGGATCCGTTCAGGGATCCATGGTCCCGCACAGGGGTGGTGCCCAGTCCAGTTGTTGATGCTCTCTTGCCAGGGCATCAAACGACTCTGCGATATGACCCGGGATCGCGGACATGCGGCGAACCTTCATATCAATATGGGCGCCCACGAATTCGCAGGTTGCCGAGAGCACTTCCTGGTCCTCGTTGACCAGGAACAACATGTAATGAAACCGGGTCATGGTCCGGGCCAGGGCCCTGACTCGCAGGTGCACATGTTGGCCTACCAGGCATTCAGAGAGGTAGCGAATATGAGCTTCCAGGGCAAAGCTGCCCGCCTGGTGTTGCTTCATGTATTCACCATCCAGCCCGATGTAACGAAAAAACGCGCCCGTCGCAGTGCTAAACAAGTGCGTGTACCAGGCCACGTTCATGTGTCCCATCCGGTCCATGTATTCTTCCGGAATGACCGCCTCGTGCATCACGGGCAGATCCTGGAGATCCTGGGGAGTCAGCTTCAACACGATTCGTTATCTTTCGCAGAGTTCAAACAATCCGGCGGCACCCTGTCCGCCACCAATACACATCGTCACGACCCCGTAACGCACCTCGCGACGCCGCATCTCGTAAGCCAACGTACCGACCAACCGGGAACCTGTCATGCCAAAGGGATGTCCCACGGCAATGGATCCCCCGTTCACGTTCATTTTCTCCGGGTCGATACCGAGGCGATCCTGGCAGTAGACGACCTGTACGGCAAAGGCCTCGTTAAGTTCCCAGAGACCGATATCTTCCACGGTTAATCCATGTCGCTGCAGCAACTTGGGAACCGCAAACACGGGCCCAATTCCCATCTCGTCCGGTTTGCAGCCGGCAACCGCCAAGCCACGAAAAGTGACCAATGGCTGGATCCCCAGTTCCACGGCCCGCTGCCGTGACATCAACAGGTTGGCACTGGCCCCGTCAGACAATTGCGACGAGTTACCAGCGGTCACCGTACCGTGACCACTCTCGGGATCAAAGTAGGGCTTCAATGCTGCCAACCCGTCCAGCGTCGTATCCGGGCGGTTACATTCATCCCGCTCCAGGAGAAAGGACTCTTCCCCGTTGATCTGCCGGGTCTCCCGATCCCAGATCCCACGTTGCACCTGCAGGGGAGCAATCTCCTCGTCCAGCAAGTTCGCTTGCTGGGCCTGGGCCATGCGTTGCTGGCTGAGCAGGGAATAGGCATCCTGGGCCTCACGACCGATTTCGTACCGGCGGGCAACGACTTCCGCGGTATCTCCCATGATCATGTAGATCCCTGGAAAATGTTGCTGGACCCAGGCATTGGGTGCTGTCTGATCCGCCGTCAGGCCCGTGATCGATTCCACGCCACCGCCCACGGCAGCCACCGCGCCCTCATGCATGACCTGGTGAGCAGCCATGGCAACCGACTGCAGCCCGGAAGAACAAAACCGATTCACCGTGACTCCCGCGACCTGGGCCGGAAAACCGGCTCTCAGCGCTGCCACGCGAGCAATATTGTTGCCCTGTTGCTTCTCGGGATACGCACAGCCAATAATCACATCCTCGATCTCGTCCGAACTCAACTGGGGAACCTTGCCCAGCACATGTTCCAGGCAATGGGCAACCATTTCATCGGGTCGTGTCTGGTTCAGGGACCCCCGGAACGACTTGGCCAGGGCAGTCCGGGAACTGGCCACGACAACGGCTTCACTCATGTTCTCTCTCCCCTCACGGTAAACCGGGCCCTTTGCTTGTCGGCATCTTCACTGTTCGCTAGATTACCAAGGCACGGATCAGTTTCGCAACCGTGCCAGATCCATCCGGTCACCCGTCTTACCACTGGAAAATCCTTACTTGAAGTCTTTCTCATGAAGTTTACTGGACAAGAGGCTTTTCCCCGGCAACTGGACGCGGTCTGGGAACAACTCACGGATCTGGCTGGCATGGCCAAGATCATTCCCGACCTGGACCGGGTCGACGAGGTTGACTCAGACCACTTGCTTTGTCGTGTCAAACCAGCATTCGCCTTCCTGTCCGGATCCCTGCAGCTACGATTTTCCGTCCTGGAACGCAATCCGGGAAACCACTTGAAGATACTGGTCGTGGGTAAGAAAATCGGTGCCGGACTCAAGCTGCAGATCACGATCTCGCTGGCCCAGGAAAAAGACACGACCTGCCTTAGCTGGGAAGCGGAGATCCTGGAACGAACCGGGTTACTGAAACCGATTGGAAACAGTTTGATCCAGGCCGCCGCGGAAAAAGTGATTGCGAGCACCTGGGCCAGTTTTCGCCTGGCCATCATATCCGCAGATAAAGCCTGCTAGAATATTTTTCCAGGAGCAGTCGCTGATGAAATTAGCCACCTGGATATTCATACTGTGCCTTGCCATCGGTGGCATCCTCGCTGCTTCGTTTTTCGTGGAAGAGGTACCGTCGGCCCAGGGGCACATCCATCCCACCCATCCGGACATGTCCGTTGGTGGCGACAGTCGCCGCAACGACAGCGTGCTCTGGCTGGGTACGTCGCTCGGCATCCTGGAACTGGTCCTGTTTGTCAGCATGCTCTGCCTGGCGTTACACCTGAACCGGATCCAGCGTATCCTGATGGCACGGGCGCCGGACTACTGGTGGTTATCTTCCTGGCAATGATGTTGTCTTACCGCTCCTTGTTGGCAAGCGGGAACCTGGCTGATCCATCGATTTTCCTGGGGCTACCGGTGCCGACTGCGTTCATGATCTACGGGCTGGGACTGGCCCCATTGTTCTTTGTCATTTTCTACGTGGTGCAATTTGATTCCTGCGTACTGCAGGCTGAGCGGTACGAAAAGTTCAACCAGGTGCTGGCGGAACGCCAGGCGACCGGGGAGGAGCACCCCTAGTGGAAGCCTACCGCAATACCATTGTTTTCGGATGTGTCGCGACCTACATGGTGCTTTGCATCGTCATTGGCCTGTGGGCCATGCGCAAGACCAAGAATGCGCATGATTTCTTCATGGCCGGTCGCAACCTGGGCGTCTTGGTTACCGGCATCGCGGTATTTTCCAGCACGCTCAGTGGCTTTGGATTCGTGGGTTGTCCGGCGTTGATCTACAAGATGGGTATCAGTTCCGTCTGGATGGTAATCTGCGCCTCCATTGGTTTCTGTCTCACCTTTTACCTGCTGGGCAAACGCCTCTGGTTATTTGCAGCCATGCGGGAATCAGTCTCCCTGCCAGATGTCGTGGCCACTCGTTACAAGAGCGAGTTGAGTCGTTTTCTGATAGCGCTAGCCATCCTGCTGGGTGTCATGGCTTACCTGGGATCCCAGATCAAGGCCATGGCCTATGTGCTCCAGGACATCATGTCACGGGGTAGCTTCTGGCAGGACATCTCGCTGGAATGGTGCGTCGTCATCTCCAACGCCGTGCTGGTCTTCTACTGTGTTACCGGGGGCATTATCGCTTCCGTGTACACCGACCTGTTCCAGGGATTGATCATGATCGTTGCTGCCCTGCTGGTATTCTTTTACGCTTACCAGTCCATGCCTGATGGGGGTGGCTTCACGGAGATCAGCCAGGCCATCGCCGCAGATGATACGGAATCGATCCATCCCTGGGGCACCCTGGGAATGCTTGGCTGCCTTTCCTGGTATTTCTTGTTTGCCCTCGGCGGCGTGGGTCAGCCACACATCGTTACCAAGATGATGATGAACAAGAACATCCGGGACGTACGTTTCATCATGCCAGTTTCCGTGATCGGGTTCGGCCTGTCCGCACTGCTCTGGATCAGCATTGGCCTGGCCATGCGTGCGCTGGTCCTGAAAGGACTGCACCCGGAATTGTCAGCGGCCGATGCTGCTGTGCCGCAGCGGTCGTACACGACATTCCGCAGGCCCTGCGCGGCAAATCACTCAAGCATGAATTATTCTGGGCACGCATCACGACGGTCCTGCTGGCTGCTGCTGCACTTTTCTCCCTCTACTCACCCGATGATATGATCGCCATGCTGGGTGCCTTTGGCTGGGGGATTTTTGCTGCCGCCATTGTCCCGGTGGTGGCCATCGGCCTGAACTGGAAACGAGGGACGGCACTGGCTGCGAATGTGGCAATCACGGCCAGCTTGCTGATCAACTTTGCCGGAATGTTCCTGCGCAAGATGGATATCTCGATACCGTACAAGATTCACGAGGGAGCGATTGCCCTGATCGCCTCGATCTGCATCTACTTCAGTATTTCCCTGCTCAGCAAGCCACCCGTGCTGGACCGGGAAGTCGAAGCCGTCATGGACGTCTAGCTGAAGGCGCTGTAGTCCTTGCCCAGCAGGCTGGCAGCTATCTTCAGCTGCAGGATTTCGTCCGTGCCCTCGTAAATCCGGCAGACACGGACATCCTTCCAGTGGCGAGCCGGTCGGAATAACTCCGAGTAGCCGCGACCGCCGAAAGATCGGAAGAGCGTCG
>JAYGDH010000628.1:0-4785 GCA_046583055.1 Pirellulaceae bacterium
CTTGGAAACCTGGGCGTCGCCAAGATCTTCCGCCAGGGCGACTCGGGCAGCCAGCAGATGTGCGACGGACGATTTCGGCGAGAACTTGATCAGCCTGCTGACGGCCTGGTCTGCTAGTGCCAGTGATTTACGAATGGCCTCCTCTTTTGCGCCGCGAGAGAGGGCCGAGTTTTCCATGGCGTCCCGAGTGGCTCGAATCGCAAGGAATCGCCCAACGGCGAGATTGCGCAGCGGCATTAACTGACCTGGATGGGCGTCGGCTAAACCGGAAAAAATATCGTTGGCAGCTTTGAAGTGGGAGGTGCGGACTGCGTTCTCGAGAAGACCGATGCCACGATGCATTTCCTGGACGTGGGCCGTGGCCAACGAGCTGGTGATCAGCGGTGGCCTGGTGTCGGACTCTAGCCACCACCAGAGCAGCGTCGCCAATAGCAAGGGAGCCAACAGCAGCAGGATGCATTGGCGGTAGTGGCTCGGCGTCGAGGTTGGTGATGGCATGGGAGTTTGACTGGAACTCGCAACGGAGATGGACGGAATTAACGTTCGCCTTGATTAAAGCGAATAGTGCTCGTTTTTGCCAGCATATTTAGGTAAAAATGTCCTTCTGGAATCTCCGGACACCACCAGTGCCGCTTCCTGCGACTAGGTGGCCTGACGATCGTTGACGGCCGTGCCAGCGTGTGGATTGTCGGCGCTACCTATCATCTCGAACAGGAAACGGCTTGGCTGCGTGTCACGCGGCTTACCCCACTTCATCCGGGTAAGCGCCATGGAGAGGGTCAGGTATTCCTGGGCTCGTGTAATGCCGACGTAGCAAAGACGGCGTTCTTCGTTGAGTGCTTCACCGTCTTCCTTGATACTACGGTGATGCGGCAGCAAGCCTTCTTCCAGGCCGGCCATATAAACGTGTGGGAATTCTAATCCCTTGGCGGAATGCAACGTCATTAAGACGATGGCATTGCGTTTTAACTGGGAGTCGCGTTCCTGGTCATTTTCAAGGCTACCCAGCAGGATGTCATCGATGAATGTCTGGAGTTCCGGTCGAGAGGATGATTTCTGGTAGGCCGCTAGTGCATTGACGATTTCTTGAACGGAATTCCAGCGACTCTCAAAGTCGTTTTCCTCCGGGTAAAGGCGGTGGAGTTCGCCCTCGTAGTTCAGACGCTTGATGAGATCGTGGGCGAGTTCGTCGAGGGGGCGAAAGTTTGTCTGGTGACGAAAATCCCCAACCATGTTGATCAGTTCGGAGAGCCCGGCGCGTGCGGTCTGGGAAAGTCCCGCCGTTACTTCAGTATCGTCAAGTAAGCTCCAGAGCGGAACACCGGCCTTGGTGGCTGACGCGACGAGATGTTCCACTGTCTTGGGACCCAGGCCACGCGGTGGGGTGTTAAAGATTCGCAAGAGGGCCGCTTCATCCTCGGGATCAACCAGCAGTCGAAGGTAGGCCAGCAGGTCGCGGATCTCTCGCCGGTCAAAGAAGGAAAGTCCCCCAATCAAGACGTAAGGGAGCTTGGCCCGCCTCAGTTCTGTTTCAATGGCACGTGGCTGCTCGTTGGTGCGAAATAATATGGCAAAATCACGAGGCTCGTAATAGCCCTCGTTGATGCGCGCCTTGATGTCCTCCACGATTGCCGTCGCCTCAGCGGTTTCATCGGGATACTGGAGGATGCGCGGTTTGTCGCCAGCAGGGCGAGACGGCCGAAGCACCTTGGGGTAGCGCGTGCGGTTATGGGATATCAGTTGGTTTGCTAATTCCAGGATCGCGCCGGTGGAGCGATAGTTTTCTTCCAGCGTCACTGTCACCGCCTCCGGCCAATTTTCTGAAAACCGGAGAAGGTGCTGGACCTCGGCGCCACGCCAACGATAAATCGATTGATCGTCATCTCCCACCACGCAAAGATTTCGGTGATCTCGGGCAAGTGCCGTCACGATGCGGTATTGCGTTGCGTTGGTGTCCTGGTACTCGTCAATCAGGACGTGATCGAAGGCAGCGGCCTCCTGGACGCGAATCTCGGGAAAACGGGTAAACAACTCGTCCGTGCAGAGTAGCAGGTCGTCGAAGTCGACGGCTCCCTGGTTCTTCAGTTCCCGCTGGTAGCGGCGATAACCGACGGCGGCGATATGCTCCTTGTCGTTTGAGGCCAGTGCCTCCGCCTGGGAGGGATCGATGGCGCGTGATTTCCAGGAGCTAATGAAGAAAAGTAGGTCGCCCGGCCGCAACTGGCTGCTGGGAACGTGGATCTGACGCAAAACGGTGCGAGCCAGGCTTTCCTGGTCGCCCCGCGCGTAAATGGCGAATTTCCTGGGGTACCCCAACTGTTGGATGTGCCGCCTTAGGATGCGTAGGCAGTAAGAGTGGAACGTGCAGACCAGCGGTTTTGCCTTGCGACGGCCACCAAGCACGGCAGCTACCCGCGATGTCATCTCTGCAGCCGCCTTGTTCGTAAAGGTAACCGCCAGAATACGTTCCGGTGCTGTGCCCAGGCGGATCAACTCCGCAATCCGTAGCGTTACCACACGCGTTTTTCCGCTGCCCGCACCGGCCAGTACCAGTAGCGGGCCGCTCGTTGTTTGGACCGCCTGCTGTTGGGATGGGTTCAAGGTTCCTTCCATGCAAGAATCGTAACGGCGGGCGGGCGGCGGGGGAAGGGGGCTGTTTCGGGCAACGACCTTGACCTTATCCCCCAACCCCTCCTATACTTGCGCCCTGAGGAGAGTGACTGCCAAGGGCATTTCGACGCGGGCAACGCGGAGGTCGCGAGCGGGACTGCTGACGATAGAGGAAATAGTAAAACCATGAAGAGAAATCGACGTCAGGAATTACAGACGAACATTCTTGCGGACCGCCTGGGAAGGGTTATCAACTCCGTCAGGCCTCACCTGGTAACCATTCTTGTGATACTCGGTGTGGTCATCGTTGTCGTTGTGGGCACGGCTGTTGTTAAGGCCAGTCGGGGCCGGAAGGATGCGGCCCTCTGGGAGGCCTTCCTGGATATCACGCTGGAAAAGGAACAGGCCAAGACAGGCCTGTTTCGTAGCGCACCGCAGGCGGAGCATTATAGTGCGCTGGCAGAAGAGCTGGATGCGCTTGCCGAGGAACATGCTGATCACGAGAAGATTAGCTGGGTTAAGGCTGCCGCTAGTGACGCGCGTCTAGGCGCTGGGATGCGGCGACTTTATTCTGAAAAATTCCAAGCCGAGATACTTCTTTTTAAAGCCAAGGAAAGCTACCGCGACCTCATCAGGCTGGGCAACCTCGAAGACAAGGATCTCGACGAGCGGGTGCGGTATGGCTACGCCCAGGCCTGCGAGGCACTTGCCAGTGTTCAGGCGGACGGCGCTCAACACATGGAAAATATGGCCGAAGCACGCAAGATGTATGAATTACTTTCCGCTAGTTCGGTTAGTAGCGGCATTCGCATCATGGCGCAATCGCGAGCCAGGATCCTGAAGCCCGTTTCTGGAGCGGCCTGGGATCCGGACAGTGAATCGCTGGTGGCCGCAAGTTTTTCCTCTTGGCTAAGCCAACAGGAATTACCTGTTCCAAAAGAGCCGCCACCCACGGACGGAACGCAGTTTCCGGGCGGGTTTCCGATGGTCAATCCGGCAGCAGGCCTTGGCCTGGAACCGGCTAAACCAATAGTAGAACCGGCTAAAGAACCGGCTAAAGAACCGGTCGATCCCAAGAAGCCTGCAGCACCCAAGACCTAGGGCCTCTTGCCTGCCAGTGCGGTGGAGTGATTCATGCCCAGCGATCAAGACGGTGAGCTTACGGTGGGGCCGGAGCAGGTCGGAACGCGATTGGATCGGTTCCTGGCTGGCGTCTTGGAGGAAATGAGCCGCTCCCGAATTTCGCGGTCGATCCAGCAAGGTGAGGTAACGGTTAATGGTCAGTCCCGCAAGCCTTCTTATCGCCTGGTCGAGGGCGACTGCGTAGAGGCTACCTTTTCGGAAGTGATTACCGAGGGGCCGCAAGCTGAAAATATCCCGCTGGATGTTCTTTATGAGGATGAGGACATGGTCGTGGTCAATAAGGCCGCCGACATGGTGGTTCATCCGTCGCGGGGACACTGGAGCGGGACCTTGGCCAGCGCGCTTTGCTATCATTTTCAGCAGTTAAGCAGCGTGGGCGGTCCGACTCGCCCGGGTATTGTGCACCGACTGGACCGCGATACAACGGGCGTTATCCTGGTTGCCCGTCATGACCGTGCCCACCAGGTCCTGGCATCCCAATTTGAAGCCCGTACAATCAAGAAAGAATATCTCGCGATTGTCCACGGCAGACCAGACCACGACCGTGATGTCATTCGAGCAGCGATCGGGACTCACGCTCAACACCGGACACGGATGGCTGTACGCCGTGAAGGCCACGGTGTGCGGGACGCAGAGACATTTTATGAAGTCGTTTCGGCGCACGGAAGATTTTCTGTTATCAGGGTGCAACCGCGGACAGGTCGCACCCATCAAATTCGCGTTCACCTGGCCCATGTGGGTTGCGCGGTCGTCTGCGACCGCCTTTATAGCCACAGCAGCCAGCTGACCCGGGGCGAATTAAGCGGGCTGCCGGAGATCGTTGGTGCTGCCGAGGTCGTCATCGGAAGGCAGGCCCTGCACGCTGCCTCAATCAGCTGCCGGCATCCGGTGAGCGGTGAAGAAATGAACTTCCAGGCGCCGGTTCCAGCTGACATGACGGCAGCGATAGAATGCCTACAGCATGCGTCAGGTGGCAGTTAACGTCCGTAGTACCAAGGGGCCGACAAGAACAGGTGTTTTTACTCGAAGGAA